>NZ_WBSL01000006.1 GCF_009377345.1 Deinococcus terrestris
CGTCTAGACTGTGGCGCATGACTGGGGTGAAGTCGTAACAAGGTAACTGTACCGGAAGGTGCGGTTGGATCACCTCCTTTCTATTGCGCTCCGCTCCTCTTCCCATCCCTCTGGCCTCACCGCCAGATACAACCCACGCTGACCTCGCCCCCCCGGCTCCCGCCGGGGGGGCGCGCCTTTTGGATCTCTCGTCAATTTGGCGTCTCGGTCCAGGCGTGGTCCAGCAGGGAACGCACGTCGCAGGCGCAGGGGTCTTCCAGGCCGCGCACCTCCTGTTCCAGCAGCCGGATCGCGCGGCGCAGGGCCTGTCGGTCGAGGTCAGGGAGGCCGCGCTCGACATTCCAGCGCCGCAGTTCGCAGGTGAGGGTGGCGAGTTCGTAGGGGTCGCCACCCGCCAGAATTTCGGTTACGCGGCGGTGCCGCGCCGCCCACTGCCGGGGCAGGTTGAGGGTCTGGCTGTCTTGCAGGTGGCCCAGCAGCGTGGGGAGTTCCGCACTCGTCAGGGCCGCGCGGAGCCCGGTGCCCTGGGGGGCGTCGACGGGCACATACGCCTGACTCGCCGTGTTGGGGAACTCGATGCGGTAGTAGGCCAGCAGCTCGCCCGCGACCGGACGCTGGCAGGTGTCACGCACGACCCCCAGGCCGTAGGGCGGGAGGACGACGCGGTCACCGGGCTGAAAGGACGCAGTTTTCAAGGCGGATCACCCCTGATTGGAGAAGACGCGGCGCCCCCGGCCACCGCAGCAAAAAGCCCAGCGTGAAGCTGGGCGGGGAATCAAGACAACAGGTGACTTCCGGGCCGAGGCCCAGAGACAGTCACGCAGCGAAGCATGGATCACAGTTTAGCAGAGGGCGGCGCCACTTCCGGCCGCAGGCGCAGGGTCCGCACCCCCGCCGTCAGGCCGTCGAAGGTCCACAGGCGCCCCCGCAGCGGCTCGCCCACCTCGCCCAGCAGCTTGAGCGCTTCGAGCGCCATGACGTGTCCCACGACGGCGGGCACCGGGCCGAGGACCCCTACCTCCGCGCAGGAGAGGGCGTCGGCCGGATCAGGAAAGATGTCGCGCAGGCCCAGCGAAGGGCCAAACACGCTGACCAGCCCCGAGGTGCCGCTCGCCGCGCCCCAGACCCACTCGCGCCCCTGCGCCGTGCAGGTGTCCGCAATGAGATACCGCGTGTCGAAGTTGTCGGTGGCGTCCACCACGAGGTCGGCCTCCGCGATCAGGGCGGCGGCGTTGGCGGCATTCAAGGCGGGCACGGTCTCCACCTCCACCCAGGGATTGAGGGCCTGAAGTCGCTCAGCGGCCGCCTGGGCTTTCGGGCGTCCCAGGTCGTGACTGCTGAAGTGCGTCTGGCGGTGCAGGTTGCTGAGGTCGACCGTGTCCCCGTCCGAGATGACCAGCTGCCCCACCCCCGACCCGGCGAGGTGAAGCAGCACCGGCCCCCCCAGCCCCCCCGCGCCGACGACCAGCACGCGGGCGGCCTTCAGGCGCTCCTGTGCTCCCGCCTCCAGCCATTCGGGCACGAGGAGGGAACGCGAGTAGCGGCGCAGTTCCTCGCGGGTGAGGGGGTCCGGGGTCATGGGCAGAGTCTAGTGGGCTAGGTCCGGAGCGGCACCGGGGGCGTTGCCGCACTAGACTGCCCGCTGACATGGCGTTCCTCGTCCTCGTGCTGTCTTACCTGCTCGGCTCGCTGGTGGCCGGGGTGCTGTATTCGCGGGCGCGGGGGGAGGACATCCGGGACCGGGACCTGCCGGGGGGCAGCGGCACCTTCCGGCAGTACGGACCACGGGCCGCCCTGATGGTCGGCGTGCTGGACGTGCTCAAGGGCATCGCGGCGGGCCTGCTCGCACGGGCGTTGTTGCCGGAGGCGACCTGGGTGGCGACCCTTGGGGTGGTGCTGGGGCACTGCTACCCGGTCTTCTTCCGCTTCCGGGGCGGGGGCGGGATCGCGCCGCTGCTGGGGGCGCTGGCGGTGACCGCGCCCGTGACGCTGGGCGGCACCCTGCTTGCCGCCCTCGTCCTCATCCCGCTGTACCGGGTCACCCTGCAACGCCGGGTGGGGATGAATGCTGTGCCGGTGGCGACGGCGCTTGCCCTGCCGCTGGGCCTGTGGCTGGCGACCCGGACGGGTGGCCTGGCCGACCTGCTCGCCGGGGGCAGCGTGATGGCGCTGCGGGCCGCGCACCTGCTGACCGGGCGGGGAGGACGCGCGTGAGGGGAACAAGGCGCAGTCTGCTCCTCGCCCTTGCCCTGCTGGGGAGCGGGGTGGGGGCCGAGCCGGTCGTGGAGGGCCGGACCCTGCGCGACGAGGACGGGGCCACCCTGCGCTGGGCGCGGACCTTTCCCGTGGCGCTGGGGGAACTCAGCGTTCCGGCGACCCTGGGGGACACGGTGTACCTGGGAGTGGGTCCCGTCGTGTACGCGTTTGGTCCGCAGGGGCAGACCCTGGCCCGCTACGACCTGCCCGCCCCGGTCAGCACCCTGGACTCGTCCGGCGGCAACCTGCGGGTGAGTGTGCGCGGCGACGGGTACGAAGAACGCTTCACCCTGACGCCCGTGCAGACCGGCGGCGGGGTGCAGGAGCGGGTGGTCTTTCCGCCCGACCCCTGGGTGACGGGGTGGCTGCGCCGGGCGGCGGCCCTCCCCCCCGAGGAGGCGCTGGCGCAGGCGGCGGCCGAGTTCCCCCTCAACCCCTTCCTGGCGGTGCGCGAGGCGCGGGCGGCGCGGGGCAACCGCCTCGCGGAGTTGCGGGCGGTGCGGCGGGCGCTCTCGGGGGAACTGCCCTTTCCGGCCTGGGTGCAGCTGGCCGCCGACCTTGACGCGCTGGGGTTTCCGGCCGCCGCCGACGTGGCCCTGGACCGGGCGCGACGTGACGCGGCGGCGCGGGGCTACGACCCGGAGGTGCGGGTGAGCCGCGAGGCGCTGGGGGCCTACGGCAATCCCAGCGGCTATGTGGGCACCCTGCTGAGTCAGGGCCGTCTGGCGCGGGCGGACGTGTGGCTGCGGTACCTGCGCGAACTGCATCCCCGCTTCGAGGGGGGCGACGCGCTGTACGCCCGCTACGCCTCCCTGCTCGAAGCCCAGGGCCGGGGCGGGGAGGCCGAGGAGTGGCGGCAGTTTCGCCGGGAGCTGCGGGCGGGGACCCTTTACAACCTGGGACCCCAGGCTCCCGACCTCGTGCGGGCGGCCACCCGCACCCTGACCCTGGCCCTGCTGCTCGCGCTGGGGGCGGCCCTGCTGACCCTGACCGCGCGGGCTTGGCGGGCACAGGGCGTCCAGACCCGCCCACTGGGAGGGCGCTGGCGCGGCTGGCGGCGGCCCCTGCTGCGGCTGCGGCATACCTCCGTCCTGTACGCGACCTGGACCGAGCGGCTGGGCCTGACCGTGTTGGCGGCCGGACTGGTGCTCGCGCTGGCCGCCTGGGGCTGGGCGAACGCGACGGCAGCGCGGCTCCAGGAGCCCGCCCTGAACGCGGGCACCTACGGGGGCGGGTGGGGCGCGGCCCGGCTGGGCGACTTGGGGTTGCGGCCCGGTCCCGACGCTGCGCTGCTCTCGGGCCTCGCCGCGCAGCTTGATGGGGACGACACAGCGGCTCGCACACGCTATGCCCAGGCGGCGGGGGACCCCTGTGCCCGCAACAACCTCGCGGTGATCGCCCAGGCGCGGGGGGACGCCCCGCAGGCCCGCGAGGGGTACCGCGCCGCCCTGGCCGAGCGCCCCGACCTCGCCGCCGCCGCCTACAACCTGGGGCTGGACCCCGGGACCCCCGGCACCGACTTTCAGCGGGCGCTGCGGCCAGGGCAGCCCCGGTTGTGTTTCCCCGACGACCGCAGTCTTGCCCGCGCGGTAAGCGGCGACCTCGGCGTAACGCTGGGCCGCCTGGCGGGCGAGCCGCTGGCCGCCGGGGAGACGTTGGGGAGCCCCCGGCTGGGCTGGGCCTTCCTGGCCGCGCTGGTGCTGGTGGGTGCCCTCGCGCTGAGCCTGCTCGTGCCGCGCCCGGCGGGAGCCGCGCAGCAGGGGCGACCGCTCCTCTACCGACTCGCCGCGCTGCTGCTGCCGGGGGCCGCGCTGCTGGACAGTCCCTGGGGCGGGGTGCTGCTGCTCGCCTGGGGCGGCGCGGTGGCGACGCTGCTGCCGCTCGCCGGACTGACCCGCTTCGCCCCGCCGCTGAACCCCGCCGACCCGGCGGTGCGGGCCGCGCTGCTGGCCGTGCTGCTGGCGACCTATGCCCTGAACACCGTGGTCCTGGTGGGCGCCGAGGTGCGGTACGCCCGCGACCGACGCCGCGCCGCGCGGGCCGAGTAGGGACAGCTCACCCGCAGACAAGCGTCAGCCTGGCCCGCCATACTGCCCGGATGTTCAGACGAGAAGGCCCGCTCCGCCCTGTGACCATGGAGGACCACCGCCGAAGGTCGCAGGCCATCCTGACCGCACTGCTACTGGGGCTGTCCCCGCTGGCCTCGGCCCAGGGCGCGGCCCAGCTCACCGTGACCACCGACCAGACGGTCGCCTATGTCAACGGCGTGGCGACCCCCTTTCCCGCCGCGCCGAGGCTGATCGGCGGGCGCACGCTGGTGCCCCTGCGCGAGACGGCGGCGCTGCTGGGCCAGCCTGTGACCGAGGTGGGCGGGCAGCTTCAGGTGGGGCGCCTGAACGTGGACCCGGCGCGGTCAGCGGCGTTCCTGGCGGGGGCCGCGCAACCCTCCGGCAGCGTGGCGGACGTGGGGGGCATCGTCTACGTGCCCGTGCGCCTGCTGGCCGACGCCCTGAACGCGAACCTCAGCGTGGGGGCGGACGGGCGCACCCTGACCCTCTCGGCGCTGGCGCAGGGCACCAACCCCCTCGCGCCCCAGGCCCGCTTCTCCACCGACAAGACGACCTACGCGCCCGGCGAGCGGGTGGTGTACACCGAGTACGCCTTCGACCCCGACGGAGCGGACCTCACCGCGCGGCGCTGGACCGGACGGCAGGAGGTCTTTTTCCAGCCCGGCACCTACACGGTCAGCTTGCAAGTCACCAACAGCCGGGGCCTCCAGAGCGTGCCCTTCTCGCGGACCATCCGGGTGGAGGGGCAGGCGGTAGACACGCCACTGACCTACGCCCTGCGCTACGCCGAGCCCGGCGACCGCTTTCCCGACCCGCAGATTCGCGGCTACCCGCTGGCGACGACCCAGCCCACCTTCCGCGAGAACCATCCCCTGATCTTCAGCAACAGCCCCGAGGTGCCCACCCAGAGCGGCATCCTGTACCAGGACAGCGTGTCGGGGCGGGTGCGGCTGCTGGGGTACCACCTCAACGGCCTGAAGACGGGGGCGCGGCTGCACATCCTGGCCCGCAACCTGGAAAGTAGCCCGGTGGAACTCCGCACCGAGCGGCAGGGTGAGACGGCCCCCACCCGCATTGAGACGCTGCTGGGACAGGTCACGCTGCTGGACTACTTCGCCAGCACGGGCGGCCCCACCCTGACCCTGCCGCCCGGCGAGACAGTGCCGGTGTACGCCAGCCCCACCCTGACCCCCGGCACCGGGGTGAACGTGATGCAGGACCTCGTGGCGTCGGGGCGGGTCGAGCTGACCTTCCTGATGCTGGAAGAGGGCCTGCCCGCCACGGCGCAGGTGGCCCAGCAGCTTCCGTACCTCCCGCATGACGGCAAGCACCAGCGCGGCACCTTCGAGAACGCCGTGCGCGGCCTGCGGGTCAACCTGACGAGCCTGCCCGCCCGACTGGTCATTGGGGACGGGCAGGTCGACCCCGCGATCACCGGGGTGGACAAGCTCACCGGGCAGCCGCAGCGCCTCCTGGGAAACTACGGGGTGCGCTACCACCTGGAGGTCTACGGGGCGGGCGGCACGGCGGTGGCCTTCAGCCCGCGCGGGGGCCTCTACCGGGGGGCGATGCATGTGCAGGACGGCCCCCTGGCCCAGACCATCAAGCTGCCGCGCACGGGTAACGCCATCGAACCTGACCAGCCCGTGCTGCTGTGGCGCACCCAGAGTGACCGCCTCGACCTCGACCTCGTGCCCGCGAGCGGGAGCAACCTGCCCGTCAGCCTGATCTTTTACAAGACAAACGGGCTGGGGACGGGCGTGGGGTACGGGGGACTGTTCAAGCCGTATCAGCCGTAGCAGGGGGGGTCGATAGGTCCAGAAGTCGAGGAGGGTGGGATGTTCTCGACGCCTCGACCTCTCGACTCTTCGACGGGCGCGTCAGCGCCCCTACAGTGTCCGCGTCGCCGCCACCCACCAGTCCGGATGCTGCGCTCGCAGGGTGGCCGCCGCCGCGTGCGCCGCGTCGTCGTTCGGGGCGAGGGCAAAACAGGTCGCGCCGCTGCCGCTCATGAGGGGGGCCCGGAGGCCCGCTGCCGTCAGCGCCGCGAGCGCCTCGCGGATGGGGGCGTGCCGGGCGGCGACGGGGCCTTGCAGGGCATTGAAGTACGGCACCGGCCCACTCCCCGCCAATCCTGTCAGAATGCCCTCCACGTCGAGTTCGGGGGTAAATTCCTCCTCCCCGTCCAGCCAGGCGTAGGCGTCGCGGGCGCTGACCTCCACGCCGGGGTTGACGAGGACCAGGGGCACGTGCGGCACGGGCAACGGCGTGAGGACCTCGCCCATGCCCTCGGCGAGCGCGGCCTGTCCCAGCAGGAAAAAGGGCACGTCCGCCCCCAGCGAGAGGGCCAGCTCGGGCAGCCGCACCCCCGCCGGGTAGAGCCGGGCGAGCGCCATCAGGGTGGTCGCCGCGTCGCTGCTGCCGCCCCCCAGCCCGGAGGCGAGGGGCAGCGTCTTGTGCAGGGTGATCGCCGCGCCGCCCGGCGCCCCCGCCGCGTCCAGATAGGCCCGCGCCGCCCGGTAGACGAGGTTACCCTCGTCAGCGGGCAGCCCCGGCGCCCCCTCCACCCGCAGGGTCAGCTCCGGCGCGGGGGCGATTTCCAGTTCGTCGCCCACCGCCAGCGGCACCATGACCGTGTGCAGGTCGTGGTAGCCGCCCTGCCGCAGCCCGCGCACGCTGAGGCCGAGGTTGACTTTGGCGGGGGCGAGGTAGGTCGCCGGGCCAGTGGGGGAGGCAGGGGCAGGGGCGGTCATCGCGCCCCAGCATCCCACACGCGGGCCAGCGCTTCCGCCAGGGCGAGGTCGCCCGGCGTCGTCACCTTGAACAGCCGCGCGTCGCCGGGGACCAGCCGCACCGGGAGGCCCAGCCGCGCGACGAGTCCGGCATCGTCGGTGGCGCTCACTTCCTGCGCCCCCGCCTCGGCGTGTGCCCGCACCAGCAACTCGCGCCGGAAGGCCTGCGGGGTCTGGACCGCCCACAGGCCCTCACGCGGGACTCCCTCGGCCCAGAGGCCACCCTCCCCGCGCACCAGGGTGTCCGCGACCGGCAGGGCCACCGTCGCCGCGCCCGTCCCGGCCACGGCCTCCAGCAGCGCCCCCACCACCGCTCCTGGCAGGAAGGGCCGCGCTGCGTCGTGGACGAGCACCACGTCAGCGTCGGTGTCGGCGAGCAGCCGGGCCACGCTCTCCTGCCGCGTCCCCCCGCCCTCGACCGCACGGGCGAGGAGGCCGGGGGGCAGGTCCGACCCGGCGGGCAGGGCGACGAGCACCTCGTCCACCCAGGGGGCGAGCGCGGCCACGCTGCGCGCCAGCAGGCTCAGCCCCGCGACCTCCACGAACGCCTTTGGCCCCCGCCCCAGCCGCGTGCCCGACCCGGCGGCGGGAATCAGGGCGGCAGTGCGGCTCCCGGGCAGGCCGGTGCCCGTCACGCCCCCGAGTCCTTCCAGCGCCGGAAGCCCGGCACGTCCAGCCCAAACTGGTCGAGCACCCGCGCCGTGACGAAGTGCAGCAGTTCCTCCACGTCCTGCGGGGCGTGGTAGAAGCCCGGCGAGGCGGTCATCAGGGTGGCCCCGGCGTCGTGGGCGGCGAGCATGTTCGTCAGCATGGGCCGGGGCAGCGGGTCCTCGCGCAGCACGAGCACCAGCGGCCGCCGCTCCTTGAGGGTGACGTGCGCCGCCCGCGACAGCAGGTTGTCCGCGAAGCCGCCCGCCACCTTTGCCAACGTGCCCGCGCTGCACGGCACGACCAGCATCCCGTCCGTGCGAAAGGACCCGCTCGCCACGCTCGCCGCGAGGTCGCGGTCGTCATGGACGGTGTGCGCCAGGGCCGTGAGGTCGGCCAGCGTGGGGCCGCCCGCCTCGGCGGTCATGACCCGTTTGGCCCCGCTCGTCACGATCAGGTGCGTCTCCACGCCCAGCGCGTGCAGCGCCCGCAGGATGCTCCCGGCATACGGAATCCCGCTGCCTCCACTCACGCCGACGACCAGCCGCATGGGGGAGAGGGTAGCAGGAGGGCGGCGGGGCACAGCGGGCGGAAAGATACGGATAGATCGGCCCCGAGCACCGGGCCACCCTATTTGCCCCGCCCACCCCTCGGCCGATGCTTTAGCCTGACCCATGACCACCCTTCCCACCGCCGCCGACGTCCTCCAGGGGTACTGGCAGGGCGCCCACTTCGCCGACCCGCCCCCCTACCTCGACCGGGCGCGGGAGCTGTCCCCTGTCCTGTACGACCCGCCCAGCGGCATGGCCCTGCTGACCGGCCACGCGGCGGCGGGCGCGGCCCTCAAGAGTCCGCACGTCCGCACTAGCAAGTACGCCGCCGACCCTTCCCTCGCCAGCAGCGAGGCCGCCCGGTTGATGGCCCCGATGATGCTGTTTCACGACGGCGCCTCGCACACCCGGCTGCGGTCGCTGGCGCAGCGGGCCTTTACCCCCAGGGTGCTGGTGGAGAGCCGCGAGTTCGTGACCGGCCTGACCGACACCCTGCTGGACGGGGCCGCGCGGCAGGCGGGCGCGAACGGGGGAGAGGTGGATGCCGTGGCTGCCCTCGCGGTGCCGCTGCCCGTCGCCGTGATCGTGGAGATGCTGGGGCTGTCGGGCACCGACGCCGACCGCTTCAAGACCTGGGCGGGCAGCGTGGCCGACCTGATCGGCGGCCTGAACGTGCCCCCGGAGCGATGGGCACAGGTGGAGGCCGACGCCGGGGCCATGCGCTCGTACTTCCGCACCCTCGCTGACGACTTGCGTGCCCATCCCCGCCCCGGCCTGCTCTCGGCCCTCGCCGCCGCCGAGGACGGGGGCGAACACCTCAGCGGGGACGAACTGCTCGCCAACGCGGTGCTGCTGCTCGTCGCGGGCCACGAGACGACCTCCAACCTGCTCTCGGGCAGCTTGCTGGCCCTGCACGAGTGGCCGGAGGAACGGGCCTGGCTCGCGGAAGCTACAGAAGGACAGGTGGGGAACGCCGTTGAGGAACTGCTGCGCTTCCTCTCGCCTGTGCAGGGCACCGCCCGCTTCACGGCGGCGCCGCTCACGCTGGAGGGCGTCGCGCTGCCGCCGGGCCTCCCGCTGCTGGTCAGCCTCGCGGGGGCGAACCGCGACCCCGCCGTGTACCCGGACCCCCACACCCTGCGCCTCTCGCGCGAGAACGCCCGGACGCACCTCGCCTTTGCCGCCGGGGCGCACTACTGCCTGGGGGCGGGGCTGGCGCGGATGGAGGCGGCGGTGTTCCTGACCCGCTTCCTGGCCCGCTTTCCGGAGTACCGGGTGCCCGAGCAAGCGCTGACCTACCTGCCCAACCTGACCCTGCGGGGCCTGCGGGCGCTGCGCGTGGCCCTGTAGGGCGGGCCATGCCCCCGGAGGGCCATGCCCCCGGAGCCGTTCGCGTACACGCTGGGGCGGATGGTCCGCCTCTCGCTGGGCGGGGCCATCGCGCTGTCACGCGGACGCACCCGTCAGGCGGCGCCCCCTCGGCGTCTCTGTAGCTGTGGAGGAAAGAGGGGTGTTCCCAGTGAGGGGGTGAGGAGACAGGTGGAGGCTCCCCCTCACAACCATCCCTTCTCCCTCGCCTTTCTCGCTGCCTCAGCCCTATTCCCAGCGCCCACCTTGCTGATCGCCTCCGAGAGGTAGTTGCGCACCGTCCCCTCCGACAGCCCCAGCCGCGCGGCGATGGCGGCGGTGCTCGCCCCGGCCTCGGCCTCGCGCAGCACCTGACGCTCCCGGTCAGTGAACGGGTCGCGCTCGCCCCACGCCTCCTCGGCCAGCGCGGGCGCAATCGCCCGGCCCCCGGCGTGAACCCGGCGGATGGCCTGGGCCAGTTCCGAGGCGGGCGCGTCCTTGAGCAGGTAGCCCCGCGCCCCGGCGTCCAGCGCCCGCCGCAGGTACCCGCTCCGGGCAAAGGTCGTGACGATGACCACCCGCACCCCAGGAAGGTCCTCCCGCACCCGCGCGGCGAGGTCCAGCCCGCTCAGGCGCGGCATCTCGATATCGGTGACGAGCACGTCGGGCAAGAGGGTCCGTACCAGCCCCAGCGCCGCCTCCCCATCCGTCGCCGTGCCCACGACCTCCAGATCGCCTTCCAGCGAGAGCAGCGCGGAGAGGGCGCCCAGCACGAGGGACTGGTCCTCGGCCAGCAGGACCCGGATCACGCCGTCACCAGGCCCGCGCCCGTGCCCTCGCCGCCCACGTCGTCGGGGAAGTCGGCGGTCAGGGTCGTGCCGCCCGTGCCGTCGCGGGTGAGCTGGCCGCCCAGCGCCCGCAGCCGCTCGCGCATCCCCGTCAGGCCGCTCCCCTCGGGCCCCTCGCCGCCCACCCCGTCGTCGCGGATGACGAGGCGGTGGCCCCCCTTGGTGCGGGTCAGCGTGACCTCGACCTCGCGGGCGTGGGCGTGCCGGACCACGTTCGTCACGGCCTCGCGCAGCAGCATGGCGGCGCCCGCCTCGGTGGGGGCGGGGAGGTCGGGGAGGGGACCCGTCACGCTGAGCCGCACCCCCGCCGCGTCGAGGGCCACCTTGGCGCGGGCGAGTTCGGCATTCAGGCCGCTGCCCCGGTAGCCGTGAACGGCGTCGCGGACCTCCGTCAGCGCCTCCCGGCTGATGCGCTCGACCTCGCGGATTTCCTGCGCGGCGCGAACCGGGTCGCGCTCGGCCAGCTTGCCCGCCAGTTCGCTCTTGAGGACGATCACGGAGAGGGTATGCCCCAGCAGGTCGTGCAGGTCGCGGGCGATGCGTTCGCGCTCGGCGTCGGCGGCCAGGCGCTCCTTTTCACGCTGCACCACCTCCAGTTGGGCGCGGGCGATCCGCTGCCCGTAGCTCGCGTGGTTGGCATAGGCGGCGACGAGGGTGAAGAGGAGGTTGGGGGCCAGCCACCACAGGTCGTCGGGCTGGTAGGTGCCGGTCCAGAAGGGCCAGACCATCACCGCCGCGTTGAGGAAGGCCAGCCACAGGGCGAGGGCAGTTCTGGCCTGGAAACCGATCATGCTCGCCCCGTAGATCAGAAAGGCGCTGCCCGTGCCGCTCGTCAGCGGAAAGAGGACAAAGTAGGTCACCAGGCTCAGGACCCACCCGGCCACGGCCCACCGTTCCTGCACTCCGGCGCTGCGGCCCGTGGGGACCCGGAAGCGGAAGACGTTCAGGTACACGGCCAGAAACAGGGCCAGCAGGCCGACGAACAGCGCCGTCTCGCTCCACGTCCGGGGACGCTCCAGAAACCCCGCGACCGGAAAGGCCAGGAATGCCAGCCAGAACATCGGGAACAGGTCCCAGACCAGGGTGCGGCGCGGGGCCGGGCGGGTCATCGGCACACCGTCAGAACCGGGGGGAGAGGTGCCATGCTCCATGATGCACCCCTCTCCCGGCCCCGTCTCGCGTGCTTGCCTCACTGCCCGCGTGCCTCGTCCCGCCGCAGCGCCCAGAGCGCCAGCGCCCCGAAGACGAGCGCGTACCCGGCCAGCCACAGCCAGTGCGTCCCCTCCCCGCCCGTCTGCCCGGCCACCGTGCCCCACCCGACTCCCGCGAGGTGATAACTCGGCAGATACGGCGCGATCTTCTGGATGAAGTTCGGGAGCCCGTCCAGCGGCACGAACAGCCCCGACGCGAAGGCGATGATGAAGCTAACAAGGTTTGCCAGGACCTGCGCGGCCTGCGGGTTTGCCAGAAAGCCGATGCTCAGGCCCACGGCAATCAGCGACACCATGCCCGCGAGCAGCTTGACGAGCAGGCTCAGCGCCAGCCCCAGCGGCAGGGTCACGCCGCCCGCGAAGTGCGCGAAGGTGTACAGCAGCGTCAGGCTCAGGGCGCTGAAGCACAGCGCGGCGATCACCTTGCCCGCGAGGTACATCCACGTCGGCATGGGCGAGGCCCGCAGCAGCCGCAGCCACCCACCCGTCCGCTCCACGGCCACCGCCGACCCGAAGGAGAACATGGCGAGGCTCAGCAGCGAGTAGGTCCCGAAGCTCACCAGAATGATCTGGCCCACGTTCACCCCGCTGTCCGTGGTTTCCTTCACCGCGGGCAGGCCGAACAGCCCGAAGAACATGATCGGAAAGCCGACCGTGCCGATGAAGAACATGGGGTTGCGAATCATCCGCCGCAGCTCGGCCAGGACCAGTTGCCCCAGGGCGGGCAGGAGGGGCGTGCGGTGGGTGGCGGGGGCGGCGGTGGTCAGGGTCGTCATCATCATCACCTCGGGGGGAAGCAGGGGAGGGCTCAGGCGCGGGCCACAGGAGCGGTCAGGCTCAGGAAGGCGTCTTCCAGGCTCGCGCGGGTGACTTCCAGCTCGGTGAAGGGGGTGCCGGATTGCACGAGCGCCCGCACCAGCGCCTCCGGCTCGCGAGTCCGCAAGTCGGCGTGGCCGCGCGGATTGACCTCCACCGACTCGACGCCGGGTAGAGCGCGGAGCTCAGTCAGCACCAGGTCGGAGGTGAAGCGCACCCGCCCCGTCGCCACCCGCCCGCGCAGGCTCTCGGGCGTGCCGTCGGCGAGGACACTGCCCGCGTTCATCACGACCACCCGGTCGGCGGTGCGCTCGGCCTCCTCCAGATAGTGCGTGGTGAGGAGGATGGTGCGGCCCTGGGTCTTCAACCCCTCGGCCGCGTGCCAGAAAGCGAGGCGGCTCGCGGCGTCCATGCCGGTCGTCGGCTCGTCCAAAAAGAGGACCTCCGGGTCGCCCACGACCGCGAGCGCGAAGGCGAGGCGCCGCGCCTGCCCTCCTGACAGTGCTCCCGCCCGCCGCCCCGCCACGCCCCGCAGGTCCGCGAGGTCGAGGGCCGCGTCCACCGTCAGCGGCTCCGGGTACAGCCGCGCGAACAGCGTGACTGCCTCGCGCACGGTGAGGGCCTGTGGGATCGCGCTCTCCTGCGGCATGGAGCCGATCTGCGAGCGCACCCCGCCCGCCTGTGGGTCCCCGCCCAGCACCCGCACCTTGCCCGAGGTGGGCCGTGCCAGCCCCAGCATCAGACTGATCGCGGTCGTCTTGCCCGCCCCGTTGGGTCCCAGCAGCGCCGTCAGCTCGCCCGCCCGCACGTCCAGCGTCAGGTCCCGCAGCGCCTCCACCGCCCCGAACCGCTTGTCCACCCCGCTCAGCTCTATGGCGTTCATGGGCGTATCGTGCGCCGCGCCGGATGCGGGCCCCAGTGCCGGGCGTCAGGGGGAAGGGGTGACAATTGTCAGGGAGGGGACCATCTCGCGGTACACAGCCTTTGCCTACGGGCGGGTCGCATGACAAGCGGGGGACGGGAGGCCACACCTCGTCTAAGAGAAAAGGGCAGACGCTGCGACCAACAGCAAATACCGGAAAGGTGGTGCTGCTGATCACGGCGGTCCTGACCATGCTGAAGCTGCTGGTCGAAATCCAGTCCCTCACCTGAGCGAAACGCCTCTCGTGCGTGCCCGCCGTGTCCAGACCCGCTCCATGACAGCCCCGGCCACCGGTCGGGGTTTTTCCTTTCACCTTCGCGGCCGTGCCCGCTAGACTCGGAGCCTATGGCCGACCCTGACCGCATCCGTGAAGCGCTGCGAGCCGCCATGACCGCCTGGGCGGTCGCGGAGGTGCGCGGCGACCAGGCCCGCGTGACCCTGGCCCCCCACCCCCAGAGCCTCGCCCGGCACCTCGAGGCGGTGGACCCGCAGTGGGCGCTTGGCTGGGCCTGCGACAGCGTGACGCCGCCCGTGGTCCGCGCCCGCCTGACCGTGGGGGGCGCCACCCGCGAGGGGCTGGCGACCGGCCACACCCTCCCCGACGCCCGGCTGCGGGCGCTGGCCGACGCTGCCCGCTTCTTCGGCTTGGACCTGCCCGAGGAGGCGCAGTGGGTCGAGTATGACCTCGAGGACGGCCCCAACACCACCGACCTCGACGCCGAGGTGGAGGAGGTGGCCGCCCCCGCTCCCCGCGCCGCCCTGCCCCCGGCCCCGCCCCGCGACCCCCAGATGGAAAAGGCGCGGCAGCATATTCAGGACCTGATCGAGCAGCTCAAGGCGGCGGGCAAGGCGCGGGAGGCGACCCAGGCCCTGATGCGCGGCTACGGCGAGTCGCTGGAGGAAAGCCGCGCGATCTACAAGGAACTCCAGGGCATCTTGCGCGGCTAGGGAGATGCTCAAGGTCATCGCGGTGGGGGACGTGCACGCCGACTGGCCCGCGCTGTGGGCGGCGCTGCGGGCGGCAAGCTGCCTGGACGCGGCCGGGCGACCCACGCCCCCGGTGCTGGCCGGGCTGTATCAGGTGGTGCTGATCGGCGACCTCGTCCACCCCAAAAACGAGCGGGCCTACGAGCGCCTGACCGGGCTGCACCGCTTCGACGTGCGCGACCGCGACCACCTCCTGCTGGCGGCCCGCGAGCAGGTGCGTGAGCTGGAGCGCCTGCGCGAGTACCACGCGGCGGCCCCCCACGCCGTTCACCTCATTCTCGGCAACCACGACGCGGCGGTCCTGAGCCTCGACCACGTGCTGGGCACCGGGGGCGGCCTCGTCCATGTGGAGTTCGATCCCAAACGGGGCGGCACCCTGCTGCCGGAAGGGCTGCGGCGTTGGATGGAGGGCTTCTTGCGCGAGCTGCGCCTGGGCAGCGTGCAGTTCGCCCACGTCTCGCCCCTGCCCGCCCACGCGATCTACGACGACCTCTTCTACAGCGACCCCAGTTCCAAACGCTGGTTTCGTGAGACGCCCGAGTACGTGCGGCAAGCGGGCCTGAGTCTCGGGGTCTACGGCCACACCCAGATGCCCAAGGGGATTTCCATCAACCGCGACGCCGGACTGTGCCTGATCGACGCCCTTCACGCCCGGCAGTATCTGGAACTGCTGCTCGACCCTGCCGCACCCGACCCGGTGCAGGGGGTCCGGGCTATGCCCTTCTGATGGCTGGGTGCCCTGCTTCCAGTGCTGAAGTGTGGCCGTGTTGACAGGGCGGGGGGTGACCGCTATCCTTGACCCCGCTGCTTTTCGCGGCAGCGCGGAGTGGTCCGGTAGTGTAGCGGTTAGCATAACTGCCTGTCACGCAGTAGGTCGCGGGTTCAAATCCCGTCCGGACCGCCACCCGGCTAGGTAGCTCAGCTGGTAGAGCAAACGACTGAAAATCGTTGGGTCGCCGGTTCAAGTCCGGCCCTGGCCACCACGCAAGAAGACTCCGCCACGCGCGGAGTTTTTGCTTTTCAGGCTGAATGGGCGAACCCCCGGCCAGCTCCAGCCGAGGGGCGAGGTCGCGGTGTCCCTCGGCCAGCCGCGCCCGCTGGGGCCAGAACCGGCGCGAAGGTCTGGCTGGGGCCGAAGGTTTCGGTGAAGCGGCGCTCGGCGGGCACGTTCAGGCGGCCCAGGATGGTTTCCACCGCCCACGTGAACCCCTCGGGGCCGCAGTAGTAATACTCGGCGTCGCCCGGCGGCAGGTGGGGGCGCAGCGTCTCCAGCCGGATCAGCCCAGCCTCGTCGTGGTGCTCGCCGGGGCGGTCCCCTGCGCCCACCTCGGTGTAGTAGACCAGCTTGCGGACCGTCGGGTGGGTCCGGGCCACCTCGTTGACGTGCTCGCGGAAGGCGTGGGCCGAGGCCCCCAACGTCGCGTGAACGAACAGGACCGGGCGGGTAGACCCGGAGGTGACCAGAGTGTTGAGCATGCTCAGCATCGGCGTGATGCCGACCCCACCGCTGAGCAGCACGACCGGGCGGTCCGAGTCCTGCAGGGAGAAGTCGCCCGCCGGGGTCTTCACGAGCACCTGCGGGGAGACGGGGCGGGGGGAAGGGTCAGTGGACACGGACAGCCTCCGGCGGGGTGGCGAGGGCGTGGCGTTCGAGGTTGGGGTGCATCCGGCTGGCCAGCCCCAGCAGGGCGGCGGCCTCGGCGGCGGGCAGTTCCTCGCCCAGCGTCTGCTCCCACAGGGCCAGCCAGCGACCGAAATGGGCCGGGCCGATACCCAGGCCGGTGTGCGCCGGGCCAGGGTGCCCCCGGTACGCGCTCGGCCCGCCCGTCACCGCCCGCCAGAACCCTTCCAGCCGGGCGATGTGCAGCGGCCAGCCGCCGCGCGGGAAGGGACCGATCCGGGCGAACACCGGGCCGAGCAGATCGTCGGCCGTGGCCCTCGCGTAAAAGGCCCACAGCACCCGACGCAACCGTTCTTCGCCCACGCGCGCAAACAGGCGGTCTTCTGGCGTCAGGGAAAGGGTCATGGTCAAGCCTCTGCCTGCTGCTGGAAGGCGCCAGCGATGGGGCGGGAAGAAAAGAGGGAGGAGGCAAACATCGAAAAATCCATTCCGGATATGCAGGTCCACATATCCATTGACCGGCTCAGCGTAGTCGCCTATAAAGTGGATGTCAAGGTCCACCACTCGCGGACCCAGGAGGCACCCCTTTGTTTTCCCAGACCACCGAATATGCGCTGCGGGCTGTCGTGACCCTCGCAGGAGCGGAGGGCCAGCCGCTCACCACCGCCGAGATCGCCGCCCGCACGAAGGTGCCGCCGGGCTACCTCTCCAAGGTGCTTCAGACGCTGGGGCGGGCCGGGCTGATCAAGGCGGCGCGGGGACTGCGCGGGGGCTACCGCTTGAGCCGTCCGGCGGCGAATATCTGCATGCTGGAGGTGGTCAACGCCGTCGAGCCGCTGGCTCGCATCAGCGAGTGCCCGCTGGGGCGGCCCGACCACACCAGCCTGTGCCCGCTGCACCGCCGCATCGACGAGGCCGTCGCGGCCACCGAGCGCCAGTTGGCGAGCACTACCCTTGAGGAACTGATCGAACCGGTTCCCGGCCATCCGGAAGCGCCGGTGTGGCCCGTGCCAGAGCAATCCATTTCCTGAAGCTCAGAGGAAACGGACGCGGACCGCTTCGGCCCCCGCGTCCTTCGCCATGTTCCACCTGCCAGACTGCCCCATGCACTCCACCGCCGATGTGCGCGGCGTCTGCGCGGCCCTGCCCGGCTCGCGCGAGACGTTTCCCTTTGACGCAACCACGCTGGTCTTCAAGGTCGCGGGCAAGATGTACGCCCTGACCGACCTCACCGCCGATCCGGTCACCCTCTCGCTGAAGGTGCGGCCCCAGGACGGGGAAGCGTTGCGGGCGGCATACCCCGCGATCACGCCCGGCTACCACCTCAACAAGCGCCACTGGGTCACGGTGACACTGGACGGGACAGTGCCGGAAGGGGTGGTGCGCGAATTGCTGGAGGCGAGCCACGCGCTCGTCGTGGCCGGGCTGACGCGGGCGCAGCGGGCGGAGTTGGAGGAGTAAAACGGGAAGGGAGCCGGGACGAACCTGGCTCCCTTCCCGCGTCCTGGCCTCAGAACGCCGTGTCCAGTGCCTCCAGCGCCGCCTGCGGGTCCGCGATTCCCGCCTGGGCCATGTCGGGCCGCCCGCCGCCCTTGCCGCCCGCCGCCGCCGCGAGCTTGCCCACGAGCTGCCCCGCGTGCGCCCCGCGCGAGACGGCGTCCTTCGTCGCCTTCACCACCAGGCCCTTGTCGCTGGCGATCACGGCGAGGTCGGCCCCGCTGGTGTCGAGCAGCTTGTCGGCGGCGCCGCGCAACTCGTTGCCCTCGATGCCCGAGAGCTTCAGCGCGGCGATCTTGAAGCCACCCAACTCGCGGACCTGCTGGCCCGCGCCGCTCCCCCCGCCCATCTGTGCTTCCGCGAGCTGACGGCGGACCTGGGCGGTTTCCTGCTGAGCGGCCTTGAGCTGGGCTTGCAGGCCCTGCACGCGGGCTTCCAGGCCCTCCACGCCGGTGTTGAGCAGTCCGGCCACCCTTGAAGCCGCCTCCAGCCGTCCGCGCACCCAGGCGGTGGCGGCCTCGCCCGCGAGCGCTTCCACGCGCCGCACGCCCGCCGCGACGTTCTCGTCGGACACGATCACGAAAGCGCCGATGTCCCCGGTCCGGCGCACGTGCGCCCCGCCGCACAGCTCCTTGCTGGTCACGGTCGCGCCGCCGAAGGGCACGCCGCCCTCCACGCTGACCACCCGCACGGTGTCGCCGTACTTCTCCCCGAACAGGGCCGTGGCGCCCGCCGCCTTCGCCGCCTCAATGGGCATCTCCTGCCACGTCACCGGGAAGTTGGCGGTGACCCAGCGGCTGACCAGGGCCTCGACCTGCGCGATTTCCTCGCCCGTGAGGGCCGCCCCGTGCGCGAAGTCAAAGCGCAGGCGGTCGGGGGCGACCAGCGACCCCGCCTGCCGCACCCCCGACCCCAGGACTGCCCGCAGCGCCGCGTGCAGGAGGTGGGTGGCCGTGTGGTGGCGCTCAGTGGCCCGGCGTTCGCCCGAGACGACCCCGCGCACGCGGAGGCCGGGGCGCAGCTCGCCTTCCTCGACCAGCACGTCATGGAGGAACACGCCCGCCGGGGTCTTGCGGGTGTCGCGCACGCGCCCGGCGCCGCCCTCCCACTCCAGCCGCCCGGTGTCGCCCACCTCGCCGCCGCCCTCCGCGTAGAAGGGGCTGCGCGAGAGGACCACCATGCCCTCGCTCGCGGCGGGCAGATGCTCCAGCCGCTCGCCTGCGCTGAGAAGGGCCAGCACCTCGCCCTCGGCCTCCAGCTCGTCGTAGCCGACAAACTCGGTGGCGGGCAGGCCGTCCAGGGCCTCCTGGGAGCCGCCGAACAGCTCGGACTTGCCGTACTTGCTGCCCGCGCGGGCGAGGTTCTGCGCGTTTTCCAGGCTCTCGGCGTATCCGGCCTCGTCCACCGAGACGCCGTACTCCTCCGCGATCTCCTTGGTCAGGTCCACCGGGAAGCCGTAGGTGTCGTACAGCACGAAGGCGTCCTCGCCGCGCAGCGTGCCGCCCTGTCCCAGCCCGGAGAGCAGCCCGCCGAGGCGCTGGATGCCGCCCTCCAGCGTCTTCAGGAAACGCTCCTCCTCGGCGCGGATGGCCGCCTGCACCCGTTCCTGCTCGGCGCGGAGTTCGGGGTAGGCGTCCCCCATCTTCTCGACCACCAGGGGAACCAGCGTATGCAGCGTCGGCTCGCGCAGGCCCAGCAGGTAGGCGTGGCGACTGGCGCGGCGCAGAATCTTGCGGATCACGTAGCCGCGCCCGGTGTTGCTGAGGGCCACGCCGTCCGCGATCACCATGCTCACCGAGCGGACATGCTCGGCCACCACCCGGTGCGACACGCTCTGCGGCCCCTCGTAGGGCTTGCCGCTCAGCTCGGCCACCCGCGCGATCAGGGGCGCGAACACGTCGTTGGAATAGAAGTCGTACACGTCCTGCACGACGGTGGCAATGCGCTCCAGGCCCATTCCGGTGTCGATGTTCTTGAACGGGAGGTCGGCGAGCACGGGCGTGCCGTCGGGCAGCGGGTCCTGGCGGTCGTACTGCGGAAAGACGCAGTTCCAGATTTCCAGGAAGCGGGCACTCTCGCGGGTCTGCGCGTAGTCGGCCCAGGTGTCGTCGCCGTAATCGGGTCCCCGGTCATAGAAGATTTCGGAGCAGGGACCGCAGGGACCGTTGGGGCCTTCCTTCGGCGCGTCGGCGGGCCAGAAGTTCTCGTCGGCGCCGAAGCGCAGGATGCGGTCTTCGGGGAGGCCGATTTCCCGCGTCCAGATGCCGAAGGCTTCCTCGTCCTCCTCGTAGATCGTCGCGTAAAGCCGCTCGGGGTTGAGGCCCATCCACTCGGGCGAGGTCAGGAATTCCCAGGCCCAGGTCAGTGCGCCCTGCTTGAAGTAGTCCCCGAAGGAGAAGTTGCCCAGCATCTCCAGCAGCGAGCAGTGGCGCAGGGTGCGGCCCACGTTCTCGATGTCGCCCACGCGCAGGCACTTTTGCACGGTGGTTACCCGCTTGTTCTCGCCGTGGCCGGGGAACTTCGCGGGGGCGCCCATGAATTGCGGCTTGAAGGGCTGCATCCCCGCCACCGTGAACAGCGTGGTGGGGTCGGGGGCGATCAGCGAGTGCGAGGGCAGCCGCAGGTGCCCCTTGCTCTCGAAGAAGTGCAGGAATTTCTCGCGGATTTCAGCGGTGGTCAGCGGCCCGGTCATGGGGCTGAGTCTATCAGCGGCCTCCGCTGGCGAATCTGCCGGAGACACGCTCGGCTCCCCCGCCAGAGGGCGGATGTGCGGCCCCTTCCTCCTCCCGTACCCTGCGGAGGATGCCCGAAGCCGACGCCATCGCCCGCACGTCCCAGCCTCACACCCGCGGGAGCCTGGGGGCCGACCTGCGGGCGCTGGGGGTCGGGGAGGGGGAGACGCTGCTGGTCCACTCCAGCCTGAGCGCCCTGGGCTGGGTGGTGGGCGGCCCGGTGGCCGTGATTCAGGCCCTTCAGGACGTGCTGACGCCCGCTGGAACGCTCGTCATGCCCGCCCACAACACTGACCTCACCGACCCGCAGGGCTGGAGCCGCCCGCCCGTGCCGGAAGCCTGGGTGCCGGTCATCCGGGAAGCGATGCCCGCCTTCGACCCCGCCCGCACCCCCACGCGCGGCATGGGCCGGATTGCGGAACTGTTCCGCACCTGGCCGGAGGTGCGCCGCAGCAGCCATCCCCATTCGTCGTTTGCCGCCTGGGGCCGGTTCGCGGAGGCGGTCACGGCGGGGCACGGGCTGGCCTTTTCGCTGGGCGAAGAGTCACCGCTGGCCCGCGTCTACGATCTGGACGGGCGGGTGCTGCTGCTGAGAACAAGGAAGAACACCAGCCTGCACCTCGCGGAAGTGCGGGCCGGGCGGCGGGGCACGGTGACCCAGGGCGCCCCGGTAGCCGCGAAGGGCGAGCGGCGTTGGGTCACCTTCGACGATCTCGACTACGACGACGAAACGTTCCCCCCCGTCAAGGCCGCCTTCGAGGCGAGCGGGGCGGTCACGCGCGGGAGGGTGGGCTCCGCCGAGGCCCGGCTGATGCGGCAGCGTGAACTGGTGGAGTTCGCGGTGGCGTGGTGGCGGGCGGAGTAACGCCCTCCCCTCCAACGAAAAAGGCGGGGCCGTAGCCCCACCTCCCGAACCGCATCCGGCTTTAGACGAACTGGCCGCCGTGCCGTGCCGCCGCCGCCTCGACCGCGTCGGCGGGCACGCTCTCCTCGACGGCCACCGCGCGGCCACTCTCGTTCATGCTACTGCTGAGGCGCTCGTACTGCTCGTCGCTCACGTCGTAGGAGCGGGCGTAGGTGCCTCCCGTGTCCTCCGCCCCCGCCGCGCCGCCGATGGCACCCACCGCCGCGCCCACACCGCTGCCCAGGGCGGTCATGCCCAGGATCACCGGAAGAGCCAGCCCGCCCGTCGCTACCGTGGCGGCGGTGCCCAGGACGCCCGCCGCCGCCCCGACCGCCGCGCCCACGCCGGTTCCCGCGATGGCGCCGCCGCCAGCGGCCTCGGCCACCTCGTCGTCAGTGGCATACCCCGCGTTGGCAGCAGTCGCCGTGTCCACCGCGCCCCCCGTCATGGTGCCCGACATGCGGCGGTTGACCGTGGTCTGCCCGACTTCCGGCTGCACCAGCCCCTGGCGGCGAAGATCGTCGATAAAAGCGTCGGCCTGGGCCTTGCTAGGAAAAAGGAGGTGTCGCATGGGTCACAGTGTGCGTCCCTTTCCCTGCGGCCGGTATGAGAGAAGGGCCAAGCGTGGGCGCCCGGCGGGTGGGCGTTGCCCCCGGCACGGGAAGGAACAGACAAGGCGACAGAAACCCTCTTCCGGGGGAGAGGGTCTTGCGAAAGCTCGGGAAAGAGGTCCCCGCCGGGCTTCAGTCCAGGTCCACCGACCACCACGCCTCGCGCCGGGCGGCGAGTTTGGCGCGGGGGTCGCCCAGGGTTTCCATTGCGCGGGAGAGGCCCCGCCAGTCGCTCTCGCTCATGGGGTCGAGGGCCAGCGCCCGCTGGTGAAACTGCGCGGCGTCCTTGGGACGGCCCGCCGCCGTCGCGGCCTCGGCGGCCAGCCCCAGCACGCTGAGCTGCTTGGCCTCCAGCCGGGCGCGGACCTCGTCCACCCAGGGGCTGTCGGCGCCGGGCAGAAACAGGCCGTACAGGTCGGCGAGTTCGCGCAGCTCCTCCAGCCCCAGGCTGCCCGACTCGGCCTGCTTGGCGAGCAGCTCGAAGCGCGAGACGTCGTAGTCGGGCTGAAGGTCGGCGGCCAGCGCGTAACGGCGGTTGGTGCTCACGACCGCCTCGCTGCTCAGGCTGCGGCGCAGGCGGTGCAGGGTGGTGTGAAAGAGGCTGCTCGCGCGGGCCTCGTCCTTTTCCGGCCACAGCGCCTCGGCCGCCTCCCAGGAGGTCACCTCGCGGCGCTCAAGCAGGTAGAAAAACAGCTCCAGCGCCTTGCGCGACACCCACGCGACGGCCGTGCCCTGCCACACGACCTGCGCGGTTCCCAGGGCGCGGGCCGACATGCCGCTCTCCTGCGTGCGGGTCAGGCCCACGCGGCGCAGACGGGCGTCCACGGCAGTGGTCAGGTCCTGCGGGGTAAAGGGCTTGGGCACGTAGTCGTCGGCCCCCAGATTCATGCCCCGCCGCACGTCGCCGCGCTCGGCGTGACTGGAAAGCAGCACGAAGGGCACCGCCCCCAGTTTCTCGTGACTGCGGACCTGCTCCAGAAACTCCAGGCCCGTCATGTAGGGCATCACCACGTCGCTGATGACGAGATCGGGGGTAAAGACCTTCAGGAGATCGAGCGCCTCCACCGGGTGGCTGCTCGTGCGGACCTCGTGCCCGGCGCGGGACAGGATCACGCTGACGAGCTTGAGGATGGCGGCGTCGTCATCCACGACCAGGATGCGCGGCATGGGAGGCAGTGTAGCAGCGGCCGGGGCCACGGCACGTACCGGGATTCACACGCCCCGCCGCCGGGCTAGGCTGGGGCATGACCACGTCTGCGCCCCTGACCATCCTGCACGCCCGGACCCTCACCCTGGACCCGCAGCAGCCCGAGGCCGGGGCCGTGCTGGTGGGCGGCGGGCGCGTCCTGGGGGTGGGGAGCCGCGAGGAGCTGCGGGCGCTCGCGCCGGGAGCCGAGGTGCAGGACCACCGCGACCTGATCCTGACGCCGGGACTTGCGGAGGCGCATATCCACCTCGTGAGCTACGGCTTCTCGCTGTCCGAGCTGAACCTGCACGGCGCCCGCAGCGTGTCGGAGGTGCAGGCCAAAGTGGCGCAGCGGGCGATGAACACGCCCCCCGGCACTTGGATTCGCGGCGGGGGCTTCCTGCTCTCCGAACTGGGCCTCTCCGACTACCCCACCGCCGTCGTGCTGGACGAGGTGAGTCCCCACCACCCGGTCCTGATCTACTCGCGGGATATGCACCTGAGCTGGGCGAACTCGCTGGCGCTGCGGCTCGCCGGAATCACCGAGCAGACCCCCGACCCCGAGGGGGGCCGCATCGTGCGCCCGCTGGGCACGCTGCTGGAGGGCGCGAGTGGGCTGGTCGCGCGAGTGCGCCCGGTGCCCAGTGACGCCGAGTACCTCGCGGCGGCGAAGGCGGGCGCCGAGGATCTGGCCGCGCGGGGGTACGTCAGCGCCCACACGATGGCCTTCGAGCCGGTGGAGGCACCACGTGCCCTCCAACTTCTTGCCCAGCGGAGCGAACTGCCGCTGCGGGTGTGGGCCACCCTGCCGCACGACCGCCTCGCGCACGCCCGCGACCTGGGGCTGCGCCGGACGCCGGGGGGCCTCTTCCAGTGGGGCGGGGTCAAGTTCTTCGCGGACGGGGCGCTGGGAAGCCGCACCGCGTGGCTGCACGCCCCCGGCTTCGCGGACGGGTCGGGCACCGGGATTCCCCTCGACCCCCCCGAACTCATCCGCGAGCGCGGCGAGGAGGCGCTGCGGCTGGGCCTGACGCCCGTGACCCACGCGATCGGGGACCGGGCGAATACCGAGGTGCTGGACGTATACGACCAGCTTCGCCCCCTCGCTGACGAGGCGGGCGTGCGGCTGCGGATCGAGCACGCGCAGCACCTGCGCCCCGAGGACATCCCCCGCTTCCGGGGCCTGACCGCCAGCGTGCAGCCCATCCACCTCCAGGCCGACGGCCCGATGATCCGGGAACTGCTGCCGCACCTGCTGAACACGAGCTACGCCTTCCGCTCGCTCATGGAGGCCGGGGCCGTCCTCGCCTTCGGGTCCGACGCGCCGGTCGCCCCGCCCGAGTACCGCGCCAACTTCGCCGCCGCGATCACCCGCCGCGACGACGCGGGCGAGGCGCTCGCGCCCACCGAGGCCCTGACCGAGGAGGAGGTGCTATGGGCGCACACGCGCGGCCCCGCGCTCGCCGCCGGATGGGACGACGAGGGCATCATCCGCCCCGGAGCGCGGGCGGCCTTCACCCTGTGGGACCGGCTGGGCGGCACCGCGCAGGCGCTGGTGCTGTAAGCGGCGGCCCTTAGAACCCGGTCGTGCCACCGGGTCCGGGCAGATTCGGACCGACGTGCCCCGCCTCTAGCTGGGGCCGCGCGTCGTCCATCGCGCTCATGGCGCGGTTCAGCCTCGCCTGACGCGCCGCGAGGAAGGCCAGTGTCCCCAGGAACAGCCCAAGCAGCAACAGTCCAATCATGGTGCCTCTAAGGGGAGGGGAGACAGGTCCGCTCCCTGTCTCCCCATGATGGTGCCCGGCCGGGCGCTCTGCCTACGCCTCAACTTCCTCCGGCAGTTCCGCGTTGGTGTACACGTTCTGCACGTCGTCGAGGTCTTCGAGGGCGTCCACGAGCGCCATCAGCTTGCGGGCGTCGCCCTCGTCCACCGCCACCGTGTTGCTGGGAATCATGGTGATTTGACCGCCCTCGGGCCGGAAGCCTGCCGCCGCGAGCGCGTCCTGCACGGCATACAGGTCGTTCGGCGCGGTGCTGATCTCCAGCCCGTCCTCGGACTCCTGAAAGTCCTCGGCGCCGTGTTCGATGGCGGCCTCCTGCGCGGCCTCCGAAGTGTCGGGGAGCAGCAGGACGCCCTTTTTCTCGAACTGCCACGCGACCGAGCCGCTGGTGCCCAGGGAACCGCCGCGCTTGTTGAACACCGCGCGGATGTCGGCCACCGTGCGGTTGACGTTGTCGGTGAGCGTCTCGATAAAGATGGCGGTGCCGCCGGGGCCGTAGCCCTCGTAGGTGACTTCCTTGAACTCGGCGGCGCCCGCCTCCGCCCCCAGGGCACGCTTGATCGCGTTCTCGATGTTGTCCACCGGCACGGTGTCGGCCTTGGCCGCCGCGATGGCGTTTTTCAGGCCCAGGTTCCCCGCCGGGTCCCCGCTGCCGCCCGACCGCACGGCGGCCTGGATGGCGCGGATGTGCTTGGAATACATCGCGCTGCGCTTCTTGTCGTTGGCACCCTTCTTGCGCTTGATCTGTGACCACTTGCTGTGACCGGCCATGTTCAGTGTCTCCTTACCGTAAAACCGCGCCCGCCTGGAAACCGGGGGCGCGTGATGAACGCATTCTAGCGCGGGGGCCGCTGGCCCGCAGGAGCCGTCACACCCGCAGGTCCTCTTCCTCGGTCAGGAAGTCCACCGCGCCCGAGCCGATCTCGTAAAAGGCCCCGATCACCCGCACCTGCCCGCTCGCCTCGGCCTCGCGGATCACGGGCTGCTCGCGCAGGGTCGCCGCCTGATGGCGGACATTGTTCAGCACGGCCTCGCGCATCCGGGCCTTCTTGTCGCGGATGGGGGGGAGGTCCCGCACGCTGGGCTGAATGCGGGCGATCAATCGGCGCAGGTGCTCGGGCTCGCGGGCGAGGTCGTCTTCGGGCAGCAGCGCGGCGGCGACGGCCCCGCAGCCCTCGTGGCCCATCACCACGATCAGCCGCACGTCGAGGTGCCGGATGGCGTATTCCAGCGTGCCCAGTTCCGAGTCGCCCACCACGTTGCCCGCCACCCGCGCCACGAACAGGTCCCCGAGCCCCTGATCGAAGACGATCTCCACGGGGACCCGGCTGTCGCTGCACGCGAGCACCGCCGCGAAGGGCGTCTGGCCCATGATCTGGGCGCGGCGCTGGTTGGCGTCGGCCTCGGGGCGGGTGGCCTGCCCGGAAAAGAAGCGGGCGTTGCCGTCCTTGAGGGCCTCGATCGCGTCCTCCGGCGTGGTCATGCGGCCCTGGCGCAGCGCCGCGATGTCCTTCATGCTGGCCCCGCGCCGCACCGCGTCCAGAATGCGCCGTTCGAGATCGGAGACGGGAGCCGGGGTCCGGGCGTCGGGAACGGAAGTGCTCACCCGGTCATCCTAGACCCGGAGGCCCAGGATGACCGGATCCGCTGACCGTTCCTATCTGGGGAACGCCCCGGTCACTGGCCCTGCCCGGCGGTGTACCCCGGCTGGCCGTCAAAGGTGTAGAGGTGTTCGGTCTTCACGAAGTCCAGCCCCGAGTCCGCAACGCGGGCCAGCAGCGCCAGCACGTCGGCGTGCGTGGCGGGCCGCTCGCCGCGCCACAGGAAGCGGCAGCGCCAGTGGTCCGAGCAGGTCGTTTCGGGCAGGCCCTGCGGCCAGACCTTGACCCCCCGGTTGGAGATCATGTCGAGCGTCCAGTCGGTGCCCTCCGCTCCCCGCAGCCGCTCTCCGAGTACGTCCGGCCGCCGCCCCGCGTCCCACCATTCCAGAAAGACATCGGTGCCCACCAGCACCTTCTCGGCGCGGGGACGGGGCGTGAGGCTCACTCGGATCTGGGAGGCCGCCTCGCCCTGCACGGCGGGCAGTCGCTCCGGCACCTGGCCCAGGCGCTCGATCACCGCGTCCGCGAAAGCCTGGGTGCCGACCCGCCGGGCCGTGTGCTCGCCCGCGATGTCCCCGGTGTGGATGCCGTCCTCCAGGGTACGCAGCCAGGCGTTCAGAACCCGCGCCGCCACGTCCCCCTGACCGATGTGCGTGAGCATCAGCGCCGCCGCGTTCAAGAGGCCGCTGGGGTTGGCCTTGTCCTGCCCAGCGATGTCAGGAGCGCTGCCGTGAACCGCCTCGAACAGGGCGACCGACTGCCCGATGTTCGCGCTGCCCCCCAGCCCCACCGACCCCGCGACCTCGGAGGCGATGTCCGAGAGGATGTCCCCGTAGAGGTTGAGGGTCACGATCACGTCGAAGCGCTCGGGCTGGGCGCCCAGCCGCGCCGCGCCGATGTCCACGATGAGGTGGTCAGCCGTGATTTCCGGGTACTCCCGCGCCACCTCGTCAAAGACCCGATGAAACAGGCCGTCGGTGAGCTTCATGATGTTGTCCTTGCTCATCGCCGTGACCTTGCGCCGCCCGTGGGCGCGGGCGTACTCGAAGGCGTAGCGCACCACCCGCTCGCAGCCCTCGCGCGTGACGAGCTTGAGGCACTGGTAGACCTCGTCGGTCTGGCGGTGCTCGATGCCCGCGTACAGGTCTTCCTCGTTCTCGCGCACGATCACGAGGTCCATGCCGGGGTGGTGCGTGGCGACGAAGGGGGCGTAGGCCCGCGCCGGGCGCACGTTGGCATACAGCCCCAGGGCTTTACGCAGGGTCACGTTCACGCTCTTGTACCCGCCGCCCTGCGGGGTGGTGATCGGCCCCTTGAGCAGCACCCCGGTGCGGCGCAGTTCCTCCCACGCCTCCGGCGCGACTCCCGACGACACGCCCCGCAGGTAGACCTCCTGCCCCACCTCGACAGGGCGCGGCTCGATGCGGGCGCCCGCCGCTTCCAGCACCCGCAGGGTGGCCGCCATGAGTTCCGGGCCGATCCCGTCGCCGGGCGCGACGGCGATGGGCGTGAGGGTGGGGGGGGTGGGCGCCTGCGGGGCAGGGTGGACATCGGTGCTGTTCATGGCCTCTCCTTGAAACGCCCGGCGACGAGGCCGGGAACGCGACCAATATAACGAAAAAGATGTCGCGTATCTGATGTCGTAATTTGAACCGCGTCCAAGCAGGCGGTACGGTGGGGCGATTGCACCCGCACATTCCTCCTGCCATGACTGACCCCGCCCCCGACCGTCCCTGGACCTTTCTGACCAACCACACCCATGTCCTGTTGTGTCTGGTGCGGGAGCCGGGCGGCACCCTGCGGCAAGTCGCGGAGCGGGTTGGGATCACCGAGCGGGCGGTGCAGCGCATCATCCGCGACCTGGAACAGGCCGGGGTGATCACGCGCACCCGCGAGGGCCGCCGCAACCGCTACACGGTGAACCCTGGCTTTCATCTGCGTCACCCGCTGGAAGCCCGCCGCACTGTAGGCGAACTGCTGACGCTGCTGGAGGGAGAGGAGACGGGGGCCTGAGCGGGAGGCCGGGGTCATGCTCTAGGCTGACCCCATGACGGCGCCGCTCGACCCCACCGAGGCCCTGACCCTGGACGACCTGCTCGAACGCTACGCCACCCTGCGCGACACCCTGCTGGGGCTGGAGGTCGAGCGCGACGAGCTGGCCGCCCGCATCAAGGCGGCGCTGGCCTCGGGGGAGAAGGCCGAGACGGACCTCTACCGCGCCGACCTCAAGGTGTCGCGCCGGGTCGAGTACCCCCTTGACCGCTTCCGCGACGTGTTCGGGGACGCGGCGGCGCTGGAGGTCGCCACCATCGACCGCAAAAAGGCCGAGGCGCTCGCCAAGGCAGGCGACCTCGACCCCGAGCGGCTGCGGGGGCTCGCCGTGGTGAAGGAGACGCAGGCGCTGGTGCTGGTGCCCAAGACGCGCTGAGACTCATGAACGACGCTCCTTCCGTGGAGGTCGAACCCACCGTACGGGCCTACGCGGGGAGCCTGGGCGCTGCCGGGTGGCAGTGGCTGGACTCGCTGCCGGACGCGGTGGAGCGGCAATGCCGGGACTGGGGACTCCAGAGGGGCGAGGCCCTGACGGGGGGCAGCCGTTCTTACGTGTGCCGGGTCACCCGCGCGGACGGTGGACGGGCCGTGCTCAAGCTGGCCTTGCCGGAACCCGCGCTGGAGACGCAGATGTCCACCCTGCTGGCGGCCCAGGGGCAGGGCTACGTGCGGGTGCTGAAGCACGACCCCGGCCGGGGAGCCCTTCTGCTGGAGGCCCTCGGGCCGTCGGTGGAGGTCGGCCAGGATCTGCCCACCGTGCTGACCCTCACCGCGGAGACGCTAAAGCGGGCGTGGCAGGTATCGCCCGAACGCTGCGCCCTGCCGAACGGGACCGAACACAAGGCGGCCAGCCTCCTGACCCTCGTGCACGACCTAGCCAGGGAGAACCGGGAGGTTCAGGCAGCGGTGGAACAGGCCCTGCGGTACGCCCGCGAGCGGTGGGAGGCCCGCGACCCGGCCCGGCAGGTCATCGTCCACGGCGACCCCCATGTCGGGAATCTGCTGCGGATAGAGGCGGTCCGACCCGGCGCGGAGACGGGCTACGTCTTCGTGGACCCCGAGGGCTTCTTATGCGAGCCCGAGTATGACCTCGGGGTGGCGCTACGGGGCTGGAACTCGCATCTGCTGGCCTCAGACGATCCACAAGCAGAGGTGCGCGGTTGGTGCGGGCAGATGGCGGAGGCGACCGGAACCGACCCCGGAAGCATCTGGCAGTGGACTTACCTGGAGCGGGTGTCAACGGGCCTGTACCTGAACCATCACGGGTTGCCGCAGCTCGGCGCCCTCTATCTGGCGGTGGCGGTGCGGCTCCTAGACTGACCCGAGCACAAAAAAAGCATTGCCGGGAAGCAACGGCACCCGAGAATCATCCCTTATGGCTGCTGCCTTCCGGCCCTGACCAGGTTCGGGCGTTCCCGCTGCGCTGCACCAGCAATGCGCCGCAGAGCATAGCACACCTGTGGAGCCTTGCCGGAGCGGGCACAAGGAGCGGGACACAAAAAGCACCGCCGGAACCCTGAAAGATTCCGGCGGCCCGTTGGTGCTGGAGATGGGACTTGAACCCACACGCCTCGCGGCGCTAGCACCTCAAGCTAGTGCGTCTACCAATTCCGCCACCCCAGCAACGGTTGAAGCGAAAAGGATGATAGGGGGCGGCCTCACGCTTGTCAACCGCGCGGCCCCCTGTCTGCCCCTCCCGGTGTGCTAAGCTCGCGTTTGCCGCCGCGAGTGGTGGGGCCGGGCTGGGCTATTCCTGCCCTTTGCCCCGGCTGCTGCGTGCGGGACTTCACAACAAGAGAGGTACACCGTGATCGACAAACAGCAGACCATCCAGACCTACGCCAAGAGCGCGAACGACACTGGCAGCACCGCCGTGCAGGTGGCGCTCCTGACCGAGCGCATCCAGAACCTGTCCCGGCACCTGACCGAGAACAAGAAGGACAAGCACGGCCAGCGCGGCCTGCAACTTCTCAACGGCCAGCGCCGCCGCCTGCTGAAGTACCTGGAGCGCACCAACTACGACGAGTACATCGCCCTGACCGACCAACTCGGCATCCGCCGCGGCCAGCGCATCGTCCGCTAAACGCCCTTTATTCCCCGCTCCTGGCCTGTCCGGGGGCGGTTTTTTATGGGTGCTGGAACCAATCGCCGCCGGGCACGGGAACTGCGCCGGGAAGGGTCAGCCGCTCTGTCCTGGCGTACACGTAGACCCAGACCTCCTCCGCCTCGCCCGACGCGAGTGCCACGGTCACCCGTTGCCGGTGATACAGGGGCGGCGTCTCGTCCACTCCCTCCAGCGCGTCGAGCAGGGGAAAAACCTGTGCCCAGACCTGCGGCGGGTAGGTCAGCACCTCGCCCTGGACGCGCTCGCCCGGCTCTCCCGGCACGATGGCAGGGTAGTTTTCCGGCGAGAGATGCAGCAGCCGGAAGGCGGAAAGGGTCGCTGCCTGCGTCTGGGGCTGGCCGCACCGCGCCGCCAGCCCCGCGTTGCGCCCGCCGGGGCGGAGGGTGCCGTAGACGAAGACGCGGGGAGGGCGCTCGGGACTCACCCGGCCAGCCTACGCCGAGCAGCGGAAGGGCACATGCGGGCCTCACAAGGAAAGACCGCGCACACATCCCCCCCGGCGGGGGGGCCACACTGCGGCATGAACGCCAACCGGACCGCCGCGCCGCGCGGCCTGATCCTCCTGGCCGCCCTGCTGGTCGCGGCCGAACACGGGCAAGCTCAGCCCGCCGCTCCCGCTGCCGCCCCGGCGGCCCCCGCCACTCCGGCCCGCGCCACCCCCGCGCCCCTCACGGCCGCCGAAACCGCGTCGCTGCGGGCGCTCTACGAGAAGCTGCGCCCCGCCACCCTGCGGATCGAGGACTGCCCGCCCAACGACTGCACCGAGCCCGACGGGGTGGGCACCGCCTTTCACATCGGGGACGGCTACGCGCTGACCGCCTACCACGTCGTATCGGAGGGGCGCAACCTCAGCGCCGTCACGCTGGGCAAGGGACGCTACACGCTGGAGGTGGTGGGCTTCGATGAGGCGTCGGACACCGCGCTCCTCAAGGTGAACCTGCCCGCCCAGATTCCGTCCATGCCGCTGGCGACGGCGCGTCCGGCGGTGGGGGCGCCTACGCTCGCCATTGGCAACGGCAACGGCACCTTCCTGACCCTCAAGACCGGGCGCGTCACCGGGCTGGACGTGGCGTCCGATCAGGCCGATTTTCCCTCGGGCGTCATTGAACTCAATACCCGGTTGCAGCCCGGCGACAGTGGCGGCCCGATCATCAACGCGCAGGGCGAGGCGGTCGGCGTCATCAGCTATATCAGCGTGGCACGGCGGGGGGCAATCACCTCCTACGCGGTGCCCGTCACCCGCACCGACGCCCGGCTGGCCGAGTTGCGCCGTGGGGTCAAGCGCGAATACCCGGTGATCGGAGTGGGGCTGGACCCACGGCTGGACTTCCTGATCAACCTGCCTGCCGACCGCTTTGCCGAAGCCGACGAGCTGCTGGGCCTGGGCCTGGGGACCACGCCGGGGGCTTTTTTCACCCGCGTCTCGCCCGGCAGTCCCGCCGCACGGGCCGGGCTCCGCGCCCTCGACTACGACCAGGACGGCAAGCGGATCTCCGGGGACATCGTGACTGCCGTGAACGGGCAACGGATCAACAACTTCTCCGACTTTCAGTTCGCGGTGCGGCGCTACCAGCCCGGCGACACCATCACCCTGCGCGTGTTGCGCGATGGCAAGACGCTCGACCTGCGGCTCACGCTGGTGCCGCGCACTGCCGTGCAGAACTGAACTCAGGTCAGGAGATGGGCGGGTCTGCCTGCGGGTGGCCCGCCCGCATTTCATGAATTGCGGGAAGAGGACTTGACAATTCTGCCATAAACATAACAATGCAGCTATGGATACCCTGCTGAAGAAAGCGGGCGCGATGCTCGCCCACCTCGACCTCTTCACGCACATGCTGCACCTGCGGGGGCTGCTGCAACTCGCCGCCCACATGGAGGAGCGGGGCGACCGCGTGACCCTGATCTCGCCAGAGGCGATCACGCTGGTCGGGGCCGACATGACCACCGACGAGCGCGTGACCACCAGCAAGGGCGCGACGGTGGAGGCGGGCAACGCCTACAGCGTGCTGCGGACCCTCAAGGGCCACGACGCGCCCGAGTACGCCGTCACCCGTGAGGAACTCAAGGCGCTAAACGCCCGCGCGGTGTCGGAGTTGGAAGCCAGCGACGCGATGCGGGCTTTCGGGGACACGCTGGCGCGAATCGGGGCTCCGGCGGTGGCCCCGGCTCCTGCAGAGGCAGCGGCCGAGCGACCGGGGCGGGGGCGGCGCGGAGCGGAGGTCGAGGTGCCGACGGATCAGCCTGCTGCCTGAAGGGTTGGATGTGGGCGTCACGTCTTCTTCGGGGGACGTGGCGCTTTTTTTGGGGCGGGGCATCTTGATTGCGGCCCTGCCCCCACCCCCAGCCCCTACCCCCAGAGGGGGCAGGGGAGCAGCGCTGCGCTAGGCAAAGGGTGTCCCCCCATGCCCCGGCTTTGCTCGGCCCGTCCCTGTTTCCCCCTCCACGCCATCCTGCCGCCCAAGGGAAAGGCCTCGGCGCTGACGCGCCGAACGGCTCGTCTGCCTGGAACGTGGGCTTGAGGGGTGGGGACGTTGAGGGCGGCGGACACAGGAAAAGAGGGCTTGAGCAATCGCAGGGTTCCATCCCTCTCCTACGGGGAAGAGGGGCAGGGGGGCAGGCGCCACCGAGTAACCTCCCCAGCCGCTACTGCTGCTGCCAGTACCTCGGCGTCTGCGTCGCGGGGAGGAGAATCACTTGATCCGTTCCCGCCCGCTCGGCCAGGTCTTGCGCTTCGCGGTGGGCGCGGCTTTTGCCCAGCCAGCCCGACCAGTACGCTTCCATCGTGGCGGCGATCAGGGCGGTGGGCACGGTGTCGGCCCCGTCCAGCGGGTGAAACAGTAGGTCGAGGTCGGTCAGGGGGCCGCCGTCCGGGCCGCCCACGGGCTGCCAGTAGGGGAGGTCGGCGGTGCGGTAGCCCAGCGCGTGCAGGGCGCGGCGGCGGGCGTGGGGGTCGGTGCCGATGCGGGCTTCGGCGGCCCGTTCCTCGCCGCTCTGGCGACCTGCGAACACGCTGTCGGCAAAGAGGCCCGCCAGGCCGTGCGAGCGCACGTCCTCCAGCCGTATTTCGTTCAGCGCGTGGCCGACCCCTTGCCCCCGCGCTTCCGGGGCCACCGCAAGGAAGGAGCTGAAGCCCGCCTCCGGCAGCAGGTGGTACACGGTGCCGCCCAGTACGTGGCCGGAAGCGTCCTCGGCCACCAGGATGCGGTCGCGGCGCGGTCCCTGGCCCCCGCCCGACACCAGGCGCGGGAAGGCGGCAGGCGGAATCAGCATGTCGGGGGCGTAGTAGCTGCGCTCCTGAATCTCCCCGAAGGCGGCGAGGGCGGGGTCCTGGGGGTCAGTGACGCGGCGGACGGTGGGCGAGGCGGTCATGGGCGGCAGCCTACGCCCGCCTTCCGCCCACGACCGGAAGGCGGGCACGCTGGGCCGCTATCCTGCCCGCATGACCGCGCCCGAATCCTCCGCCAAGTCCGGCGCCGCCGACACGCCCCGCGTGGCGCCCAACTTCATCACCGAGATCATCGAGCGCGACCTCGCGAGCGGCAAGTACCCGCAGGTCGTGACCCGCTTTCCGCCGGAGCCGAACGGCTACCTGCACCTCGGGCACACCTTCGCCTCCTTTCTCGACTTCCAGACGGCCGTGCAGTACGGCGGGCGCTACCACCTGCGGCTGGACGACACCAACCCCGAGGGCGAGAGCGTGGAGTTCGCCGAGGCCATACAGGACGACCTGCGCTGGCTGGGCTGGGACTGGGGCGAACACCTGTATTACGCCTCGGACAACTTCGAGCGGTACTACGAGCACGCCGAGCGGCTGATCCAGCAGGGCGACGCCTACGTGGACTCGGTGAGCGCGGACGAGATGGCGCGGCTGCGCGGCAACGCGACCACGCCCGGCACCCCCAGCGAGTACCGTTCGCGCACGCCGGAGGAGAACCTCGACCTCTTCCGGCGGATGCGGGCGGGCGAGTTCCCGGACGGGGCGCATGTGCTGCGCGGCAAGATCGACCTCGCCGCCGCCAACATGAAGCTGCGCGACCCGGTGCTCTACCGCATCGTGCGCGGGCACCACTACCGCACGGGCGACGACTGGTGCATCTACCCCATGTACGACTTCCAGCACCCCCTGCAAGACGCGCTGGAGGGCGTGACCCATTCGCTGTGCAGCCTGGAGTTCGTGGACAACCGCGCGATCTACGACTGGCTGATGGAGCGGCTGGGCTTTGACCCGCGCCCCCACCAGTACGAGTTCGGGCGCCGGGGGCTGGAATACACGATTACCAGCAAGCGCAAGCTGCGGCGGCTGGTGCAAGAAGGCCACGTCTCCGGCTGGGACGACCCCCGGATGCCCACCCTGCGGGCGCAGCGCCGATTGGGGGTGACGCCGGAAGCGGTGCGGGCCTTCGCCGCGCAGATCGGCGTGAGCCGCACCAACCGCACGGTGGATATCGCCGTGTACGAGAACGCCGTGCGCGACGACCTCAACCACCGCGCCCCCCGCGTGATGGCGGTGCTGGACCCGGTGCGGGTCGTGCTGACCAACCTGCCGGAAGGCGAGACGCGCCCGCTCTCCCTGCCCTACTGGCCCCACGACGTGATCCGCGACTCGCCCGACGGCCTCGTGGCGCTGCCTGGCGGTGAGCGGGTGGCCCCCGAGGCGGCGGTGCGCGAGGTGCCTCTCTCCCGCGAGCTGTACATCGAGCGCGAGGACTTCTCGCTCACCCCGCCGAAGGGCTACAAGCGCCTGACGCGGGGCGGCACCGTGCGCCTGCGCGGGGCGGGCATCATCCGCGCCGACGAGGTGGAGACGGACGAGGCGGGCCACGTGACCACCATCCACGCCACCCTGCTGGGCGAGGACGCGAAGGCGGCCGGGGTCATACATTGGGTGGGCGCCGCGCACGCCCGGCCCGCCGAGTTCCGCCTCTACGACCGCCTGTTCCGGGTGGCGCACCCCGAGGGCGAGAACCCCGACGACATCGCCCCCGATTTTGACCCCGAGCGCATGAGTCACGAGAACGAGGCCGTACCCCTCGACGCGGGCTTCCTGCGGTTCCTGAACCCGAACAGCCTGCGCGTCACACGGGGGTACGTCGAGCCGAGCGTAGTGGGCGACCCGGTGGACACCCGGTATCAATTCGAGCGCCAGGGGTATTTCTGGCGCGACCCGGTGGACAGCCGCGAAGATGCGCTGGTGTTCGGGCGGATTATCACCCTGAAGGACACCTGGGCGAAGGAGGCACAGAAGGACGCGCCGAAGGCGGAAGCCAAAGCGCCCAAGCCTGCCCCGAAAGCCGAGGCTTCCCAGGCCACCCCCCCGAAGCCCCAGGCCGCCTCCCTCACCCCCGAGCAGGAGGCCGAGGTTGCCCGCCTGACTGGGCTGGGGGCCTCGGAGGGCGACGCCCGCACGGTGGCGCGGGACCCGGCACTGCTCGCCTTCCTGGCGGGAGCGCAGCCCGGCGCCACGTTCGGGCAGGTTGCCTCGTGGACGGTGAACGACCTCGCGGGACCGCTGCGGGCGGGCGAGATGCGGGTCACGGCGGCCGACCTCGCGCCGCTGGCCGAGCGGCTGGCCTCGGGCGGGCTGACCACCCGCGTGGCCCGCGCCGTGCTGGCACGGGCGGCGGCGTCCGGCGAGGCCCCGCTGGCGATCATCGAGCGCGAGGGCCTGGGCGCGGGCCTGAGCGACGAGGCGCTGGCGGCAGCCGTGGCGGAAGTCATGGCCGCCAACCCCGACAAGGTGGAGGCGTACCGGGGCGGCCGGGCGGCGCTGATGGGCTTTTTCACCGGGCAGGTCATGCGGGCGACCGGGGGCAAGGCCGACCCTGCGAAGGTGGCGGCGGCGCTGCGGGAGGCCCTGGCGGGCTGAGGGGAGGCCCCTGTCCCGCCCACCCGACCCCCACATAGGCGCGTCAGATTCATGCGCTATAACCTTCCGTTGATGCATAAGTATGCGCTCGCCTCCCTGATCCTGCTCTCCGGTGCCCTCGGCACCGCCTCGGCCCGCGACCTCGCGGCGATCAAGGCGTCGGGGGTGCTGTACGTGGGGACCGAACCCACCTACGCGCCCTTCACCTACACCCAGGGCAAGAAGGTCGTGGGCTTCGAGGCCGAACTCGCCGAGGCGATCGCCCGCAAGCTCGGCGTCAAGGTGGAGTGGCGGCCCAGCGGCTTCGACACGCTGCTGATCGGCCTAGACCGCGACCGCTTCGACCTCGTGGTCTCCAGCCACGGCATCACCCCCGAGCGGCAGAAGGCGGTGGACTTCGCCACCCCGCACTACTGCTCGGGCGGCGTGGTGCTCGCCAGATCGAACGGCCCCCTCACCGTCGCGGCGCTGAAGGGCAAGGCGGTCGGGGTGCAGCTCGGCACCACCTACGCGCAGCGGGCGCAGAAGCTCCCCGGACTGGGCAGCGTGAAGACCTACCCCACCAACGCCGACGCGCTCCAGATGCTGCTCGGTGGCCGCGTGAACGCCTTTGTCACCGACCGCTTCGTCGCGCTGGAGGCCCGCAAGAAGTTCCCGCAGGCGAACCTCAAGCTGGGCGAGATGCTCTTTCAGGAGAAGATCGGCATCGCCGTGAAAAAAGGCAATACGCCGCTGCGCAACGCCGTCAACGCCGCCCTGCGGGGCGTGATGGCCGACGGCACCTACAAGAAGATTTCGACCAAGTACTTCGGGGAAGACATTCGCTGCAAGTAAGTCCCGAAAAAGCCGGAGAGCGGAGGGCCGCGTCGCCTTCCGCTCTCTGCATAGTGTTCCCGGCTCAATTCAGCGTGCGCCCGCCGCTCTGCCCCATCAGCGTCTCGGCCTTGCGGAGGTGGTCTTCCAGGGTGCCGCGCCAGTCGTCGCTTTCGGGGGTAAATTCCAGCGCCTGCTGGGCATGGGCGTAGGCGGCGGCGGGGTCGCGGAAGCCCTGCTGGGCCATCACGTCGGCGGCCATCTGGTGACCCATCACCCAGTCGCGGGTGCCCTGGGCGGATTCGCGCACCACCCGCTCGAAGTGGTCGAGCGCCTCGTCGAGGTGGTAGTACTCCAGCGCCACGTTGCCCAGCACCATACTCGCCGGAATCACCGCGCCCTGCGCGAGCGCCTGCTCGGCGGCGGTCTGCGCCTCCTGCAAGCGGCCCAGGCGGTAGTCGCACTCCGCGAGGTCGGCCAGCACCTCCGGGCGGTAGGGGTAGTCGGGGTCCGAGAGGGCCGCTTCCAGATGCTCGCGGGCCTCCACCGGACGGTCGAGGTCGAGCAGGGCCACCCCCAGTTCATGCTGCGCGAAAGGGCGGTCGCCGTCCCCTGCCAGCGCCAGCGCCCTCTCGAACTGCGCCAGCGCCTCGTCGTGGCGGCCGAGGTGGGTCAAGACCTGGCCCCACACCAGCGCCACCCCGTAGCTGGGGTCGCCGTGTTGCCGCTCCAGCCTGTCAGCCTCGCGGATGCTCTCCAGCGCGTCCTCGGGCTTGCCTGTCTGAAGCAGGGCCTGTGCCTGAAGGTAGTGCCAGGTGGCGAGGTTGAGGCCCTCCTCTTCCGCGTTCTGCCCGCTGTAAAGGGGACGCGCCTGCCCCAGCAGAGAAAGCGCCGCTCCCATGTCCCCGAGTTGCAGTTCCAGCGCCGCGCCCTCCTGCAGCATCACCGCCCGGTTGAGGCCGGAAGCGTGGTGCGCGGCCTCCGCATAGAGATGCCGGGCCTCGGCCGTGTGCCCCAGGCTCTCCTCGGCGTCGGCCTGCCAGCTTCGCAGCCGCCAGCGCAGGTGGGCGGGCAACTCCGCGAGGGGCAGGTGAAGCTCCAGGGCGTCCTGCGGGTGCCCGGCCAGCGACAGCGCGGCGAGGGCGTGGTAGCGGGCCAGCGGCTCGGCGGCTTCCCTCACTTCGGGCGGGGGCAGGACTGCGTCGGGGCCGCGCAGCCGGGCGTCGAGTTCGGCGCTCAGGGCGACATACAGCGGATCGGTGCGAATCGCCGGGTCAAGGGTGCGGGCATCGCGCAGCGCCGCGCCGACTTCGGTGGTGGCGGGGTCGCCGTAAAGGGCCTGCACGCTGGCGAGGTACAGCGAGAGCCGGGCCTTGCGGGGGCGGTCGGCCTCGTGCAGGGCACCCTCCAGCACGCTGAAGGCCGTGTCGTAGTCGTCCCCCGCGAGCGCCGTGCAAGCCTGCTGCCAGGTGGTGGCGACATCGATCATCACCCCCCAGGATAGCGCGGGCAGGCAAGGGGGCGGGGGGCCACCTTTCGGCGGACGACGCCCCCCGCTCGCCCCGTGGTCAACTCGAGCTGTTCCCGGAGGTTTGCCCCATGCCACTGACCCGCCTTGCCCGGCCCCTCGCCCTCCCCCACCGTTCCCTACGCCGAATTCGCGCGGCTGCTGGAGGCGGGCTGGATTGAGCGGGTGGTGGTGCGCGGCGAGCGGGCGGAGGTCACGCTGGGCCCCCCCTGAGCCGGGGCAGGTGGCTGTGCGTCTGCCGCCAAATCAGGATGCCGCCCTGATGTCGCAGCTTGAGGGGCAGGGGGTGGACTACCGCTTCGAGGCGCCGAATCAGTGGCTCTCCATCCTGTTGAACTTCCTGCCCGTGCTGCTGTTTTTCCTGCTGCCGCTGGCCCTCTTGGCCGTCCTGCTCGTCGTGCTGGCACGGCGCGGGCGACCCCACACGCCTTAACCGACGCTCCATGAACCAGAGGTGTGATGCGGAATACGCACACACATCTTGAGTCTGGTACACTCAACCCTAGTGGGACGGATGCCGTCCCAATCGTTCTATTTTCCCTGGAGGCACCACTCTTGAGGCGGCTCAATCCCTGGCTGATCGTCCTGTTCGTTCTGGCTCTGTTCCTGATGTTCTCCCAGGCCCCTGGCGGATCGCGGGCCACCGTCGGTTACAACGTCTTCAAAGATCTGCTCGCGCAGGACCGGGTCGAGCAGGTCGTCGTGCGTGACAGCGTGGCGACGGTGCGCCTGACCGAACCCACCGAAGTCCCGGTCGTGGGGGGCCAGCAGCCAGTCCAGACCGACCGCGTGACGGTGCGTCTGCCCGGCAACCAGGCCACGCCCGACCCCACCCTGATCTCGCAACTTGAGCAGCAGGGCGTGGATTACCGCTTCGATGCGCCCAGCCAGTGGCTCGCCATCCTGCTGAACTTCCTGCCCATCCTGCTCCTGATCGGCCTGATGTACTTCTTCTTCATGCGGGCACAGGGCGGCCAGAGCGGCGTGATGCAGTTCGGGCAGTCGCGGGCCAAGAAGTACGGCAAGGAAAACCGCGTGCAGACCAAGTTCACCGATGTGGCGGGCCACGAGGAAGCCAAGCGCGAGCTGATCGAGGTCGTGGACTTCCTGAAAAACCCCGCCAAGTACCATCAGATCGGTGCCGAGATTCCCAAGGGCGTGCTCTTGGTCGGCCCTCCCGGCACCGGTAAGACGCTGCTGGCGCGGGCGGTGGCGGGCGAGGCGGACGTGCCTTTCTTCAGCGTCTCGGCCTCCGAGTTCATGGAGATGTTCGTGGGCGTGGGCGCCAGCCGCGTGCGGACGCTGTTCGAGGATGCCCGCAAGAGCGCCCCGGCGATCATCTTCATTGACGAGATCGACTCCATCGGCCGCAAGCGCGGCGCGGGCATCGGCGGCGGCCACGACGAGCGCGAGCAGACCCTGAACCAGATCCTCTCGGAGATGGACGGCTTCGACAAGTCGAGCAGCGTGATCGTGCTCGCGGCGACCAACCGCCCCGACGTGCTGGACCCCGCGCTGCTGCGCCCCGGCCGCTTTGACCGTCAGGTGACCATCGACCTGCCGAACCTCAAGGAACGCGAGGCGATTCTCAAGGTCCACCTGCGCAACAAGCCCCTCGCCCCCGGCGTGGACGTGCCGGAAATCGCCAAGAGCACGCCGTACTTCTCGGGCGCCGACCTGAAGAACGTGACCAACGAGGCCGCGCTGGAAGCCGCCCGATTGGGCAAGACCCAGATCGATATGAGCGACTTCTACCGGGCGCTCGACAAGATCACCCTGGGTCTGGAAAACGGCTCGCTGAGCGTCAGCCCTGAGGAAAAGAAGGCCATCGCCTACCACGAGGCCGGGCACGCCGTGACCTCCGCCGTGATTCCTGGCAGTGACAAGCTCCAGAAGGTTTCCATCATCCCGCGCGGGCGGGCGCTGGGCGCCGCGTTCTACCTCCCCGAGGAACAGGTGCTGATGAGCAAGGAGCGGCTGGAAAACCAGCTCGTGGTCGCGCTGGGGGGCCGCGCTGCCGAGGAAGTCTTCATGGGCAGCGTGACCTCGGGTGCCGCCGACGACTTCCGCAAGGCGACGAACATCGCCCGCAAGATGGTGCTGGAGTGGGGCATGGGCGAGAACTTCAAGAACATGGCCCTGACCACCGATTCCGGCCCGGTCTTCCTGGGCGAGGACATGGCCAAGCCCAAGGCCTTTTCCGAGCACACCTCGCAGCTTGTGGACGAGGACGTCAAGCGCATCCTGAGCCGTGCCTACGAGCGGGCCAAGGGCCTGGTCACCCAGTACGGCACGGCCATGCACGAGGTCGCGGACGCCCTGCTCTCGGAGGAACTGATCACGGGCGACGTGGTGCGCGAGGCCGTCTCCCGCGTGGGCGGCAGCCCGCAGACCGGCACGCCGACCCCGCAGCCCACGATGTAACCCCGCCGCAGGTGCCAGCCCCCCGTCCGAGTGGCGGGGGGTTTTGCTGTACTGGCGGGAATCAGGCCCTGGAGACGTTCGGCAGGTAGAAGAACAGGTCCAGCGACGGCGGCCTGATCCCCTGCGTCCGCAGCAGCGCCGCGATCTGCGCCGTGTGCCGGACCTCGTGCAGCAGGACATGCCACAGCAGGCCGTCCAACTTGAAGTGCTCCCCCGGCGCGTCCTCCACGACGCGCTCCAGATCGGCATCAGTGAGCGTGGCGAGATAGGTCAGGGTGCTCGCCTCCACCGCCCGCCAGTAGTCCAGCAGCTCCGGGAGGGGAAAGGCCGCGTAGACTGGGCCGTCTCCGGCGGCTTTGATGGCGGGAAAGGTGTCCTCCACGGGTGTGTCACGCAGGACCGTGTAATGAATCCAGCCGTCTTCCACCGCTGCCGTGTGCGCCACGAGGTCCTTGATGCAGCGGAACCGCTCGCCGTCCAGCAGCGGGCGCGACAACACCTCATCCGGCACCCCTTCCAGCGTGGCCCACAGGTCCCAGCGGGCGCGGACGAGGTAGGCGTAAAGATCAGGGATATTCATCACTCCCGCCAGATCGCCCAGTGGTCGTCCAGTGCGTCCATCTCCTCTTTCGTCCGGCCACCCAGCCGCAGCAGGGCCATGATCTGCCCCCGGTGGTGGCTGTCGTGAACGATGGTGTGCTGGAGGAAGTGGGCTGGGTGGGAACGGTAGGCGCCCTCGTTCCAGGGGTCCGCAAAGGGCTCGCCCGAGTCCAGATGGGCTTGTACCGCGTTCACGGTGGCCTCGTCGCCCGCAGCGAAGGCGGCGGCTAACTCGGCCGGGGGACAGTCGTGCCAGCGCCACTGGGGGTCGCCGTCTGCGTCTCGTTGCGTGTGGTCGAGCAGCGGGTCCGCGTGTTCGCGCGACAGGTTCCACAACCAGCCCACGCGGAAGCCCGCCATATGCCGCAGATGCCGCTCGATGGTCCAGCCGCCCCGACCGTCCGACAGGTCGAAGTCGGCGGGCGTGAGGGCCGCCAGCACCGTTTCGTTCACGCGCCCATTGCGGCGGAAGGAGTCGAGCAGGAGAGAGAGTTCAATCATGGACACCTCTGGGAAGAGTGGAAGTCGTGCGGAAGAGTCATCAAGCCACCTCCAGGTGTACGCTCACGAGGTCGCCTTCCTCCAACCCCTCGGCCTGCCGAACGCTGGCCCGAACGGGCAGCACATAGAGGTCCCCCTTGGGAAACAGCGAGGTCTTCCATGCGGTCGTGCCGACCTGGACGCGCACCGGAATCATGCCCCAGCCGTAAGTGACGAGGCCGGAGGTGGCCTTCAACTCGCCGGACTGCTCCGCCGGGACGGTCACGAAATACCAGGGGGCCGGACCGCGCCAGAACCACAGCGGGCCGCTGAATTCCAGCCGCGTGGACGGACGACTCGGGCCCGACACGTTCCTCACCGCTCGTAGAAGGCGGGAGGCTCGATTCCTAACGCCCGCAGGTACACGTAGCCCTGGCCCCGGTGGTGAATCTCGTTGTCGATGGTGTAGATGGCGGCGGCCCAGCCGGTCATCTCACCCCAGGGAAGCGTGTGCGTCTGTGGGAAAAAGGCGAGGTCCACTTTCAGGAACTCCCGTTCCAGCCGCCCAGAGAGCGCGTCCCAGGCCTTCAGCAGTTCGGCGCGGTCCTTAGAGACGCCTTCCCGCCAGTCGGGCTCGGGCCACTTGCCGGTCAGCAGACCATTCAGGGTCAACTCGCTGACCTGGTGAATCTCCCAGGCCATCACCCCGAATGGGCGCATGGGCGGCGCGGCACTGAAGGTGAACAGTTGATCTTCCGCGAAGACCTCAATCACACGGCGGGTCAGGGCGCGGTGGCCCTGCCAATAGATAAGGAACTCCTCAAGCGAGACGATGGTTGCCGTCGCGGTGTTCGTCATCTTGCTCCCTCCTGGGATGGTGTTACGTCCCTAACGTAAACGAGATTCCCGTCAGGGCATGACGCTTTTGGGTGTCATGCTGTCTTCCATGTACGACCCCTCCATGCGGGTGCTGACCGTGCTGGAACTGCTGCAGGCGCGGGAAACCGTGACGGGCGCGGAGCTGGCGCGGCGGCTGGAGGTCAGCCCGCGCACCGTGCAGCGGTACGTGGCGCGGCTGCAAGACCTCGGCATCCCGGTGGAGGGGCGGCGGGGGGTGGGCGGCGCGTACCGCCTGAAACCCGGCTTCCGGCTGCCGCCGCTGATGTTCACGGGGGAAGAGGCCCTCAGCCTCGCGCTGGGGCTCCAGGCGCTGCGGCACCTGGGCTTGCAGGCCCTGGCTCCGGCGGCGCACTCGGCGGGCGCCAAGCTGGGGCGCACCCTGCCCCACGCCCTGCGCGAGAGCGTGCAGGCGCTGGAGGACGCCGTGCAACTGGACGCCTCGCCCTGGGTGGTCACGACGGACGCGGCGCTGCTCTCGCAGGTGCTGGAGGCGGTGCGGGCCGCGCGGACGGTGCGCTTCGAGTACGTCTCACACCAGGGTCAGACAACCGCGCGGGACGTGGACGTGTACCGCGCCGTTCATCTCGGCGGGCGCTGGTACACGGTGGGCTGGTGCCACCTGCGCGGCGAGCGGCGCTGTTTCCGGCTGGACCGGATGCGCGGCCTGAGCGTGCTGGACCTGGGCTTCACCCCGCCCGACGCCTTCGACGCCCTCGCGTACCTGCGCGACACCCTCACCGACTTACCCCCCGCCCACGCGGTCAGCGTGTGGCTCGCTGCTCCGCCGGAAGAACTGGCCGGGCGCGTCTCGCTGTGGCGCACCGACCTCACCCCCGAGGGCGGCGGCTCCCGGCTGCGCTGCCAGCGCGAGGACCTGGAGAACTTCGCCGCCTTTCTGCTGGGGCTGGGGTGCGCCTTCCGGGTGGACGGCCCGCCCGAGTTGCGCGGGGTGTTCGGGCGGCTGGCCGGGCGCTGCGCGGCGGCGGAAGCCGGGGGTACACTGGCCCATGACCCAGAACCCGGTGCCCCATGACGACCTGCTGCGCGGCAAGGCGTACACGGAGGGGGAGATCACTGTTACCTACGACGCCCCCCGCTGCACCCATGTCGCCAACTGCGTGCGCGGCCTGCCCTCCGTTTTCCGCCCCAAGGAGCGGCCCTGGATTCAGCTCTGGAACGAGACGGACGCCGCGCGGGTGGCCGAGGTCGTGCGGACCTGCCCGACCGGGGCGCTGCACTACGCGCTGCACGGCGCTCCCCCCGAAGCGCCCGCCATGCCCACCACCGTCATGCCCGTGAAAGACGGTCCCCTCGTGATGCGCGGCGACCTCGTGATTCAGACCCCGGCGGGCGAGGTGCGCGAGGTGCGGGCCGCCCTGTGCCGCTGTGGGGCGAGCGGCAACAAGCCCTTTTGCGACGGCACCCACGCGAAGATCGGCTGGAAGAGTGACCAGCCCGGCGGCCAGGCCACCCCCGACCAGCGCGGCGACGGGCAACCGGAAGAAGGCCAGCAGGCGGACGGGGCGCGGGGAGCAGAGGGACGCTAGGCGGGGAGGCTCTGCCCTGCGGCTCAGGGAAGCAGGGTCCAGGGCACACGTTCCCCCGTCTCGGCCACCTGCCAGAGATACGGCCCGGGCTTGAGACGGCTCAGTTCGGAGAGCGAGAAGCTGGGAAAGGTGCGTGACTCGCCCGGCTGGAACACGGTGCGGAGCAGCACGTCGGTGCAAATGATCGGCTGTTCGGCGTCCGGCAGGCGCTCGCCCCGGAGCGTCAAGACCCTGACCGGCAGGCTGCCTCCACACCCGTGGGCGAGCAGGGCGGGGCGGTTCAGGGGGTTGGTCAGCGTGACGTTCAGGCGGTTTTCTCCGAACGGCGTGGTCTTGAGCGCGGTTATGCCCGCCGGAGTCAGCGTCTTGGCCGTCACTTCGGCGCGGAATTGGGGCCGCTCATGCCGCGAGATGACCAGATCAGGCACCCCCACCGCCCGTGCCAGCCGCGCCGTCTCCGTTACGGAAGTGTTCACCACCACTCGGTTGAGCGCCGTGTCCACCCGCACGGTGGTCTGTGGGCGCACCCGTTTGACCGCCTGCGCCGCCCGCACGAGGTCGGCGAGGCTGTACTGCGCTTTCACGGCCTCTGCGAGGTCCACGCTGTACTTGCGCCAGTAAGGATCTGTCTTCAGCCGTGCCCGCACGCGCTCCGCCTGGGTCACGTCGGTCAGGGCAGGAACCAGCCCGTCCCTGAACGTGAGGCCCGCGAACGCGGGGAGTTGCTCAGCGATTCGCAGCAAGGCCGGCCACTCGGCGGGCGCGTAGCTCAGTCCGAAGCCCTCGCTGCTCTCGGCAGCCGCCACAGGAGCCAGCAGGACGCTCAAGAAAGACAGGCTCAGCAGACAGCGCATCATGCCCCAGCCTGACACGTCCCTCTGACTCTGCGCTTTCAGGGGCAGAAGGTCGGAGGCAGACAGCGCCCGGGTGAGGTTCTGCCTTCTGTACCTTTCTTGGACGCTCTATTCCTCCACCGTGTGCCCCGCCCCCCGCAGCGCCGCCAGCGCGTCTGGCAACCGCGCCGCCGGGACCAGCACGTAATCGGTGTCAAAGGTGCTCAGCGCGAAGATGCCCACCCCGGCCTCCCGCAGCGGCTCCAGCACGGCGGTCAGGATGCCCGTCAGCCCGAAGTCAAAGGGACCGTGCAGCTTCAGCGCGGCCCACCCCGCCTGATGCCGGACACCGGGCGGGAGGTGCGCGGCCTCGCACAACAGCGACAGTTCCTCGGCGGTGCGCGTCAGGCTAAAGAACTCTCCGCCGAGCGGCGGCAGGGGAGCCTCCGGCGGAAGCTGGGCGACGGCGAACTCGGTGGGCGTGGCGCCCCCCAGGACCGAGAGCGTGAGGTGGGGGCGGGCCGGAGGAGTCATGGGGGAGGATGGCACGCCCGCTACACTGCCCTATGACCTCCGCCTTGAACATCCCCGACCTGATCCGCAAGAAGCGCGACGGCGAAGCCCACACCCGCGCCGAACTTGAACAACTTGTGCTGGGCTACACGCGCGGCGACGTGCCCGACTATCAGGTCAGCGCGTGGCTGATGGCCGTCTACCTGCGCGGCATGACCGCCGGGGAAACCGCCGACCTGACCCTAGTGATGGCCGACTCAGGCGACCAGATGGACCTTGGCGACTTGCCGCGCACCGTGGACAAGCACTCGACGGGCGGCGTGGGCGACAAGACCAGTCTGATCCTGACGCCCATGCTCGCCGCCCTCGGCCTGACCGTCGCCAAGATGAGCGGGCGCGGGCTGGCCCACACGGGCGGCACCATCGACAAGCTAGAGAGCTTTTCCGGCTGGAGCCCCGACCTCCCCGAGGACCGCTTTCTGGCCCAGGCGAGCGAGATCGGCCTCGCGCTGATCGGGCAAACCAGGGACCTCGCCCCTGCCGACGGCAAGCTCTACGCCCTGCGCGACGTGACCGCCACGGTGGACTGCCTGCCGCTGATCGCCTCTTCCATCATGAGCAAGAAGCTGGCGTCGGGGGCGCACACGGTCGTTCTCGACGTGAAGGTGGGGGCCGGGGCCTTTATGCGGACGCTGGAGGACGGCCGGGGCCTCGCCCGCGCGATGGTGGACATCGGCACCCGCGCCGGACGGCAGGTTCGCGCCGTGCTGACCGACATGGACACCCCGCTGGGGCACATGGCGGGGAACAGCCTGGAGGTGCAGGAAGCCCTGAGCACCCTGCGCGGCGAAGGCCCCGAGGACCTCACCGAGTTGTGCGTGGCCCTGGCGGTCGAGGCGCTCGCGGCCCACGGCGAGGACCCCGCAGAGGCTGAGGCCCGTGCCCGCGCGACCCTGACGGACGGCTCGGCCCTGGCGAAGTTCCGCGCCTTCGTGAAGGCCCAGGGCGGGGACGCCGCGCTGGTGGACTACCCCGAGCGGCTGGACGTGGCCCCCGGCCGCTCGGACGTGGTGGCCCCCGCTTCCGGCTTTGTCGAACGCCTTGATGCCCTCGCGGTGGGCCGGGCGGTCCTCGTGCTGGGAGGTGGACGGGAGCGCCAGGGCGAGGCCATTGACCACGGGGTCGGGGTGGAAGTGCTGAAGAAGCCCGGCGAGGCGGTGGGGGCAGGCGAACCCGTCTTGCGCCTCTATCACCGGGACGGCCGGGGACTGGAGGCGGCCCGCGCCCTGCTGGAGGAGGGGCTGGCGGTGACGGACCGGGCGCCCGAGCCCCAGCCGCTGATCCTCGACCGGGTGAACTGAGCCCCGGCCCCGACTTCGGGCCCGGCCCGGTGACGGGGGAATGCTAGGCTCACCCCATGCGGATGCGGACCATCGTGCTGATCGTCATCGTGGTGCTGGCGGCCATATTCGCGGTCATCAACCGCCACGCGCTGATGTTCGGGCATACCCTCAACCTGGGCTTCGTGACCTACCGGGGCGTGCCGCTGGGGCTGATCCTGCTGCTGACGGGCCTCTTCCTGGCGCTGATCTTTTACCTGTGGGGCAATGTGGACCGCCTGCGTGCCCAGGCCGACAGCGCCCGGCTGCTGCGCGACATGGAAGCGCTGCGGGCCAACCTCGACGCGCAGGAGGGCAGCCGTTTTGCCCAGCTTCAGGCCTATATCGACGAGCGCTTCGAAACGCTGGGCCAGAGCGTGAGCCGCCCGGCCCTGCCCTCATCCGATCTCTCGGAGACGAATGCCCGCCTCGACGCCCTGCAACGCGACCTGAACCTGCAACTCGCGCAGATGGACGATTACCTCAAGCGGCGGCTGAAGTAAGGCCCCCCACCTCCTTGCACCCGGTTCAGAACTGGGGTCCGGTCCTTCCCGGCGCGTCTAGAATGCGCCGGGAAGCTGGTTTTCCCCAAAGAGGAGTGAAAAGGCTATGGCGCTCGACCGTTTTTTCCGCAGACGCCGTCCCCAGCCGCAGGCCGGGGCGGAGTTGCCGGACCTGTGGACCCAGTGCCCCCAGTGCAAGGAGGGGGTTTACAACCGTGACCTCGAACTCAGTGCCCACGTCTGCCCGCGCTGCGGCCACCACCTGCGGCTGGACGCGGGGCGGCGGCTGGAGGTGCTGCTCGACGAGGGCAGCTTCCGGCAGCTCTCGGGCCGGGTGCAGCCCGTGGACCCCCTGGGCTTCGAGGACACCGAGCCCTACCCGGCGCGGCTGGCGCGGGCGCAGCGGAAGACGGGGCGCCCCGACGCGATCCTGACCGGAACCGGGACGATCCTGGGTCTGCCCGTCACCGTCGCGGCGATGGACTTCGCCTTTTCGGGCGGCAGCATGGGCAGCGTGGTGGGTGAGGAAATCGCACGGGCTGCTGAGCACGCGGCGGAGGCCGGAACGCCCTTCGTCCTCGTCGCGGCGAGCGGCGGGGCGCGGATGCAGGAGAGTGCGCTGTCGCTGATGCAGATGGCGAAGACGACGGTGGCGCTCGAGGGCCTGGCCGAGCGCGGACTGCCCTACGTCTCCATCCTGAGTGACCCCACCACCGGGGGCGTGACCGCCTCCTTCGCCACCGTCGCGGACGTGATCGTGGCCGAGCCGGGCGCCCTGATCGGGTTCGCGGGACCGCGCGTGATTCAGCAGACCATCCGGCAGCACCTCCCGGAAGGCTTCCAGCGCTCGGAGTTCCTGCTGGAACACGGCATGGTGGACGCGGTCGTGGACCGCCGCGAGCACCGGGCCTACCTGCACTCGCTGCTGGGCGTGCTGACCCGGCGGCCCGCGCCCGAGGGGGGCGCGTGACCGCCCCCGCCGACACCCTGCGCGAGCTCGAAGCCCGGCTGCGCGACCTGGAAGACACGGCGCAGCGCACGGGCCAGAATCTCGACGCCGCCTTGATTCCGCTGCGGGCCGAGGTCGAGCGGCTCCGTGGCGAGGGGCACGCCCGCCTGACCCGCTGGGAACGGGTGGGCCTGGCGCGGGCAGCGGGCCGCCCCACCGCGCTGGACTACGTGGAGCGCCTCTGCACCGACTTCACCGAGCTGCACGGCGACCGCGCCTACGGTGACGACCCCGCCCTGCTCGGCGGCCCGGCCCGCTGGGGCGAGACGCCCGTCATGCTCCTGATGCAGCAGAAGGGCCGCGACACCAAGAGCAAGATTCGCCGCCGCTTCGGCATGAGCAACCCCGAGGGCTACCGCAAGGCGATCCGGCTGATGGACATGGCCGACCGCTTCGGGCTGCCCGTCGTGACCCTGATCGACACGCCCGGCGCCTACCCCGGCATCGAGGCCGAGGAGCGCGGCCAGGGCTGGGCCATCGCGGAGAGCATTCAGCGGATGGTGCGCCTGCACGTGCCCGCCGTCTGCGCCGTGATCGGCGAGGGTGGCTCGGGCGGGGCGCTCGCGCTGGGGGTGGGCAACCGGGTGCTGATTCAGGAAAATGCCTGGTACTCGGTGATCTCGCCTGAGGGCGCGGCCTCCATCATCTGGAAGGACGCGGCCAAGGCCCCCGAGGCGGCCGAGGCGCTCAAGCTCACCGCCCCCGACCTGCTGGGGCTGGGGCTGGTCGAGGAGGTCGTGCCCGAACCCGTGGGGGGCGCCCACCTCGACCCCGACGCGGCGGCCCGCTCGCTGGGCGAGGCCGTGTCGCGGCACCTCGCGGAGCTGTCGGGGCTGGGGCCGGACGAGCTGAAGGCCGGGCGCTCGGCCCGCTTCCGGGCGCTGGGGGCGTTCCGGGAGGAATAACGCTTCTCGCTGGGGGGCCGCCGGGGGTGTGAGGCCTCCGGCGGCCCCTCTGCTGGGTCCGTTGCCCCTGCGCGGTAGGGTGACCCCATGCTCCCGCTGCTCGACCTGCTGGCCCAGAATCCGGTGCTGACCCTCTTCACAGTGCTGCTGCTGGGGTTCGCGCTGGGGGGCGTGCGGGTCTTTGGCTTTAGTCTGGGGGTGGCGGGGGTCTTGTTCGCAGGCCTGTTCGTGAGTGCGCTCGACCCGCGCATCGCGCTCGATCCCGCCGTGTACGAACTGGGGCTGGCCCTGTTCGTGTACGCCATCGCGCTGGCGAGCGGCGGGCACGTCCTGTCCTCGTTCGGGCGGGCCGGGCTGATTCGCAATGGGCTGGTGCTGGGGCTGCTCACGCTGGGGGCGGGGCTGACCCTGGGGCTGGGGCGGCTGCTGGGTCTGGAGCCCGCGCTCACGGCGGGGCTGTACACCGGGGCGCTCACGAGTACCCCGGCCCTCGCGGGCGTGATCGAGGCGGTCGCGGGGCAGCCCGGCGCGGGGGACCCGGTGGTGGCCTACTCCATCGCGTATCCCATGGGCGTGATCGGGGTGATGCTGGCCCTCTTCTTCTTCGAGCGCCGCTTCCGGCCCGACTACGCCGCCGAGGCGCGGGCACTAGGCGTCTCGGGCGAGGAACCCGTCACCCGCACCCTGCGGGTCACCGACGGGCGCGAGCTGACGGTGGAGTCCTTCGTGCGGGCGCACGGCGGGCGGGTGGTGTTCGGTCGGCTGCTGCACGGCGGGCACCTTGAGACGGCTGAGGCGGGGTCGGTGCTGCGGGGGGGCGACCTCGTGTCGGTGACGGGCGCTCCCGCCGACGTGGCCGCCGTGATCCGGGTGCTGGGCGAGGAGGTGGCGCAGTCCCTGAGCGAGGACCGCTCGGTGCTGGACTTCCGGCGCATCTTCGTGTCCAGCCCCGGGGTGGCGGGGCGGCGCCTGTCCGAGCTGCGGGTCAACGAGCGGCTGGGCGCCACCGTCACCCGCGTGCGCCGGGGTGACCGCGACATCGTGCCGGACGGCCGCACCGTGCTGGAACTCGGCGACCGGGTGCGCGTGCTGGCCCCGCGCGGGCGGATGGCGGAGGTCACCCGCTTTTTCGGGGACTCCTACCGCCACCTCTCGGAGATCAACCTGCTCACCTTCAGCCTGGGGCTGGTGCTGGGGCTGCTGGTGGGCACGCTGCCCTTGCCACTGCCGGGGGGCGGTACCTTCCGGCTGGGGGTGGCGGGGGGGCCGCTGCTGGTGGGGCTGGTGCTGGGGGCGCTGGGCCGCAGCGGGCGCGTCGTGTGGAACATTCCCTACAGCGCCAATCTCACCCTGCGGCAGTTCGGGCTGGCCCTCTTTCTGGCTGGGGTAGGCCTGCGCAGCGGTGGGCGCTTCGCCGCGCAGCTCGCCACCGCCGAGGGACTTGCCCTGCTGCTTGCAGGAGCGGCGGTCACCCTGAGCGTGACCGGCGCCCTGCTGTGGACCGGCTACCGGCTGCTGCGCTTGCCCTATAGCCTGCTCTCCGGCCTCGCAGCGGGGCTGGACACCCAGCCCGCCGTGCTGGGCTACGCCACCGAGCGCACCCGGAGCGAGGTGCCCGAACTGGGTTACGCCTCGGTGTACCCCGCAGCCTTGATCGGCAAGATTCTGCTCGCGCAGCTCATCTTGCGGCTGGCGGGGTAAAGGCCGGGGCGGACAGGCTTCCCAGTGAAGCCTGTCCGCCCCCAGTGGCCGGGTCAGTGCCCGCTCGTCGCCTTCAACCCAATAATCGCCACGATCATCATGCCCAGAAACAGCAGGCGGCTGAGGGTCGCGGGTTCCTTGAACAGCACGATGCCCAGAATGGCCGCGCCCACCGCCCCGATGCCCACCCACACTCCGTAGGCCGTGCCGATGGGCAGCGTCCGCGCCGCCAGCCCCAGCAGGCCCATGCTGGCGACCATGCTCAGCACGGTCAGCAGCGTGGGCAGGGGCCGGGTAAAGCCCTCGGTGTACTTCAGACCAATTGCCCAGCCGACTTCCAGCAGCCCGGCGATCACCAGCAGCGTCCATGCCATACGACCTCCCCCGCGCCGTCTTGTCGTGACCGGGTACGGCGGCGTCTCTCGTCCGGAGTTCGGCCCCCCCCCATCCTGTCCAGCGCAGAGGGGCGACTGAGAAGCAGTCTAGCGGCCCCATGTAAGCAAAGGAGGAGCGGCGTGTAAGCCTCCCGCTACACGCCGCTCCCGCTGGGGACTGACCGCTACACGCCCAGGTACGCGCTCCGCACCCGGTCGTCGCCCAGCAGCGCCTGCTGCGAGCCTTGCAAGGAGACCCGGCCCCCCTCCAGCACGTAGCCCCGGTGCGCGATGCCCAGCGCGGCGAAGGCATTTTGCTCGGCGAGTAGCACGCTGACCCCGGCCTCGTTCACGCGCTGCACAGCCTCGAAGACCTGCTCGACGACCAACGGGGCCAGCCCCAGCGACGGCTCGTCGAGCAGCAGCAGTTCGGGCCGGGCCATCAGCGACCGCGCGATGGCGACCATCTGCTGCTGCCCGCCGCTGAGGCTTCCGGCGGGGGCATTCCGCTTTTCCACCAGGATGGGAAAGAGGGCGTACACCCGCTCCAGCTCGCGCTGGGTGCCCGCCGCGTCCCGGCGGTGGACGAAGGCCCCCAGCCGCAGGTTCTTTTCCACGCTGAGGTCGGGAAAGAGCAACCGGCCCTCGGGGCACTGCGCGACGCCGTGCGACACGTTGAACTCGGGCCGCCCGCCCGTCAGCGGCACCCCGCGCCACGTCGCCGTGCCCGCCGAGGGGCGCTGGAGGCCGCTCAGCGTCCGAAAGAGGGTGCTCTTGCCCGCCCCGTTCGCCCCCAGCAGCACCACGATCTCGCCCTCCTGCACCGTCAGGTCCACGTCGTGCAGCGCCCGGAAGGGGCCGTAGTTCACGCTGAGCCTCTGCACCTCAAGCATGGGCGCCCTCCCCAGCCCCGGCTCCGGCGGCGCCCGGCTGCCCCATCTGCCCGCCGTGCGCGTGCCCGCCGAGGTAGGCCTCGATCACGGCGGGGTCGCGGCTCACCGCTCCCGGCGTGCCCTGCGCGATCTTCTGGCCGTGGTGCAGGACCACGATCTCGTCCGCGAGGCCCATCACCAGGCTCATCTTGTGTTCGACGAGGGCGACCGTCAGGCCTTCTGACACCAGTTCCCGAATCAGACCCATCAGGTTGACCGTCTCCTCGGGGTTCATCCCGGCGGCGGGTTCGTCCAGCAGCAGCAGCCGGGGGTCGCTGGAGAGTGCCATCGCGATGCCGACGCGCTTCTGGCCCTCCTGGGTCAGGGCACCGGCAGGCCGCCCGGCCTGTCCCGCCAGCCCCACCCGCTCCAGCGCCCGCATCGCGCCGTCGCGGCTCTCCGCCTCGTCACGGCGTTCGCGGCCCGTCCGCAGCAGGGCGTCCCACAGCCCCGCCCGCGTCCTCACCCGGTGGCCGATCATCGCGTTGTCCAGCACGCTGAGTTCCTTGTAGATGGTGGTCGTCTGAAAGGTGCGGGCGACGCCGCGCCCCACGACCTGATGGGCTTTCAGGCGGGTGATGTCCTCGCCCTGAAAGCGGATGCGCCCCGAGGTCGGCTGGTAGAACCCCGAGATCAGGTTGAAAAAGGTGCTTTTGCCCGCCCCGTTCGGCCCGATGATCGCGGTGATACGCCCCGCCGGAAGGCGGGTCGTCACGTCGCGCACGGCGTGCAGGCCGCCGAAGCGGATGCCCAGCCCCTCGACATCCAGGATGCTGCCCTCAGGCATGGTCCACCGCCCGTTCGGTGCGGGCGCTGGCCCGGCGCGTCTGGGCGCGGTCCCACAGCCCCGCGAGGCCCTGCGGCGCGAACAGCACCAGCAGCACCAGCAGCGGCCCGAACACGATGTACTGGTAATCCTGCAGCCCCTTCAGGAACTGCAGCGCCACGTAGACGATGCCGGTGCCCAGCAACGGCCCCGCCAGGGTGCCCACCCCGCCGACCAGCAGGTACAGCAGCACCGTGAAGGTGGTCGTCGGCCCGGCCACCGCCGACCCCAGGAACCCCACGTAGGCTGCGTACACGCCGCCCGCCAGCCCCGCGATGGCCGTCGAGAGCATCAGCGCCCGCAGCTTGTGTGAGAAAACGTCGATCCCCGCGCTCCGGGCGAGGTCCTCGCCGCCCCGGATGGCGACCAGCGAACGCCCGAACACGCTCTGCCGGGTGCGGGCCACGAGCAGCACCGTCAGCGCGAGGGCCGCGAGCGCCACGTAGTAGAAGTTGGCCGACTTGGAAAAGTCGATCCCGAACAGGCTGGACGCGGGCGGCACCCCGTTCAGGCCGTCATTGCCCCCAGTCAGGCTGTCCCACTTGTTGATGATCAGCGCGATGATCACGCCCACGCCCAGCGTGAAGATGGAAAAGGCGTCGCCCTTGGTCCGGAAGGCCACCAGCCCCAGCAGCAGCCCGCCCAGCGCACAGATCAGAACGGCGGCGGGCCACGCCAGCCAGAAGTTCCAGCCCTGCTTGAGCGTCAGGATGCCCACCGCGTAGGCCCCGATCCCGAAAAAGCCCGCGTGCGCCAGCGGTAACTGCCCCGTGTACCCCAGCATCACGTTCAGGCCGTAAGCCACCATCGACCAGATCATCACGTTGATCGCCACGTCCAGCACGAAGCCGCCGGGCTGAAACAGCGGAATCAGCGCCGCGAGGGCAAAGACGGCGACCCACACCAGGGCGCCGGGTTTGAAGCCGGGGCGGGTCATCGGGCGCCCCCCCCGTGACGAAGTCCACTCACCCGGATCACGTCCCCCTCCGGAACAGCCCCTGCGGGCGAATCGCCAGCACGATCACCAGCGCCGCGAAGCCGATCACGTCCGCGAAGTCGAGGTTGATGTAAAAGCCGCCGAACACCTCCGCGAAGGCCAGCAAAAAGGCCCCCACGATGGCCCCCGGCACGCTGCCCATCCCGCCCAGGATGATGATGGCGAAGACCTTGAGGTTCATCACCTCGCCCATCGCGGGCGTCACCGACACGATGGGCGCGATCAGGGCCGCCGCCACCGCCGCGAGCGCCCCCGAGATGGCGAAGGTCAGCATCCCGACCCGGTTCACGTTGATGCCGACCAGCCGGGCGCCCTCGCGGTTCTGGCTCATCGCCTCGATGGTCGCGCCCGTCAGCGTGCGCTTGAGGAAGAAGTTCAGCCCCAGCATGACCAGCACCGAGGCCACGATCACCAGCAGCCGCTGCCAGGTGATGACCACGCCGCCCAGGTTGAGGATGCCGGGCACCGGCTCGGCGATCTGCTTGAAATCGGCGCCCCAGATTAGTTGGACGACCGCCTCGAAAAAGAACAGTACCCCGATGGCCGCGATCATCGCGTGGACGTGCGGAGCGTTGCGCAGGGGATAGAACACCAATCGTTCGAGCAGCGCCGCGAGCAGCGCGACCGCGACCGCCGCGATCAGCAGCGCGGCGAGGTAGGGCACGCCCAGCCCGTTGAGCACCGCGTAGGTGAAGTAGGCCCCCAGCATGTACAGGCCGCCGTGCGCGAAGTTGGGCACCCGCATCACGCCGTACACCAGCGTCAGCCCCAGCGCGACGAGGGCGTACACGCCGCCCAGCGCCAGCGCGTTGGAGAGTTGTTGAAAGAGGATGGTCAAGGTGGGGTCTCCTGAAAAGCGCGAGAGGCCGGGAAGAAAGCAAAGGAGGCCGCGTCCCGCTGGGTAGGGGGCGCGGCCAGGGCCGGATGGGGAAGAGGCCGCGCCGCCGGGCGTGGAACGCGGGGGGCGGACCTCTGCGGCATTCCGTTTACTTGTAGACCTTGGTCACGCGCAGGCGGTTGTACTTGCCACCCTTGACGCTGGCGATCACGAACTCGGCGTCCACGTGGCCCCCGGCGGTCACGCCCGCGAGCTTGTAGATCGTCTGGCGCTGGGGCAGTGCCCGCGCGGCGGCGTTGAGCCGGGCGCGGATGGCCTCGGGGTTGTCGGTGGTTCCGGCGAGCGTCATCGCGCGGGCGATGATGTTCATGCCCATGTAGTTCAGCGCGGCCTCGCTGGTGGGGTCTTTCTTGTAGGCCCGCACGTACTGGGTGCGGAAGACCTGGGTGCCGGGGTACTCGACGGTGGGCAGCACGCCCACGCTGCCGTCGAGGTAGCTGCGCGGAATCACGTCGTCCATCTGCTCGAACTTGGCCTGGTCCATCACGATGAAGCCACCCTTGAAGCCCTGCTCCCGCGCAGCCTTGATCACCTGCGCGGTGGGCTGCGAGGGACCGCCCACGAACAGCACGTCGGGACGCTCGGCGAGGGCCTTGGTCACGGCGCTGGAGTAGTCCACGGTGGTGTTGTAGTCCACGCCGTTGTTGGCGCCCACCGTCCCGCCCTGCTGCTTCCACCCGTCGCTGATCGCCTCGGTCCACTGCTTGCCGTAGGCGCTGGTGGTGCCGATCAGCCCGAGCTTCTTGCCGAAGGCCTTCATCTGCGTCTGCACGAAAGGCTGGATGTAGTTGTCGTAGCGCGGCGGCAGCATAAAGGTCAGCGGGTTTTTCGCCGCCAGAATCGCGGGTTCGCTGGAATACGCGACCAGCAGGAAGTTGGGGTCACGCACCGCGAGCGGCTGCACCGCCTGAATCCCGCCCGCGTGCGGCACGAAGATGATGTCGATGCCCTGCGAGGTCAGGCGCCGCACGTTGGTAGCCGTCTCGTTGGGAAGGTAGCGGTCGTCGAGCGACACCAGCCGGAAGGTGACCTTCTCGCCCCCCACCGTGATGCCTCCGGCCTTGTTCAGGTCATTGATCGCCATCTCGATGCCGCTCTGGACATCCTTGCCGTAAAAGGCCGCGCCACCCGACAGCGGCCCGCTGTAGCCGATGCTGACCACCTTGTCGGCCAGGGCGGGAGCCGCCGAGAGGGCAAGGGCCAGCGAAAGCAGAAGACGCTTCTTCATAAGACCTCCGGTGCAGTTCTGAACACCGCACGAGACTTGACGTGTGCCAGGTGGGCTGGCAGCCGAACAGCGCAGGATTGTGGGTAGGCGCATGCTGGCATGGACACGGGGGGGTGTCAATTGTCCAGCCCCCATTCCTTCACCGTTCCCGGCGCGGGCCGTACACTGCCGGGCGCGATGACCGACTCTGCGCCCGTTCAGCCCCCCCAGCCCCGCACCCCTGCGCCCCGGAGCCGCGCCCGGATGCTCGAACTCGTCTTCCCCAAGGACACCAACTACCTGGGCACCGCTTTCGGGGGTTTCGTGCTGTCGCTGATGGACAAGGCGGCGAGCGTGGCGGCGGTGCGGCACGCGGGGCCGGGGGGCGCAGTGGTCACGGCGCGGATGGACGGGGTGGACTTCCGCACACCCATCCGGGTGGGGGACGCGGTGGCCCTCGACGCCCGCGTGGTGCGGGTGGGCCGCTCCTCCATGACCATTCAGGTGGATGTGTACCGCGAGCACATGGCCTCCGGCGAGCAGGAACTCGCCACCACGGGCCTGTTCGTCTTCGTGGCGATCGGCGAGGACGGCACTCCCCGCCCGGTGCCCCCCCTGGCCGAGGGCCTGGACATCGCCAGCGCCCACCCTGACGCCGAGGCCCGGCCCTGAGCACCGCTCCCCTCCAGCTCACGCTGATTCGCCACGGGGCGACTGCCTGGAACGGCGAGGGCCGCTGGCAGGGCTGGACCGACACGCCGCTGGGCGAGTTGGGGGAGAGACAGGCCGCGCGGCTGGCGGGGCGGCTCCTCGGCACCGACCCCGGACAGGTTCACTCCAGCGACCTTCAGCGGGCGGTGGACACGGCCCTCCTCGCCCTGCCCGGCGAGCCCCTGACCCTCGACGTGCGCCTGCGCGAACTGCACTTCGGGCGCTACGAGGGCGCGACCTCCGAGCAGGTGCTGCACGACCCCGAGTACGCCGCGTGGCAGCGCGACCCCTGGCGCCTGCCCGCGCCCGGCGGCGGCGAGAGCCTGGAGGCAGTGGGAGAGCGGATGCGCGACTGGGCCGAGGGGCTGCCCGGCGGGACCGTCACCGCCTTCACCCATGGGGCGGCGCTGCGGGCGCTGCTGTGCACCCTCTTCGGCTGGCCCGCGACCCCGCAGCCGGGGTACGTGCTGCCCTTTCCCTACCGCCACGCGCACACCGGCCTGACCCGGCTGGAGCGTGGCGCGGCGGGCTGGACGCTGATCATGTACAACGACCACGCGCATCTGGAGGGGTAAAGGGTCGTCAGCAGCCAGTCGCCAGGACCCCACCGGAGCGGCGGGGGGCTGCTCCTTTACTGATTTGCCAGCGCCAACCGCACGTGCGCGAGGTGATGCCGGAGGTGCCAGTCGTGCTTGGCGACGAGGCGCCACAGGTCCTGCTCGCCCTCCTGCGGGTGGGTGACGCGGCGGGTGAACTGCGCGGGGTCGGTGCCGCGCAGCAGGGCCGTCCAGCGCATGTTCGCGGCGTCCATCAGCCCCAGCGCCTCCCCCACGGGCAGCGCCGCGTCCGCCAGCCCGAGCCACGCCTCCTGCGCGAACGGCTGAATGACGTAGCCCTCCACTGTCAGGCCATATTTCAGGCGGTTCAGGCCGTGCAGATGCGCGTCCGCCGCGTGGTGCGCGAGCTGGGCCACCGTCCAACTGCCGGGGCGGTAGGTGCGGGCCAGCGCCCCCGCGTCCAGCCCGGTTACGGCGTTCCGCCAATCGCGCCCGGTCGACTCCATCCGCAGGGCGACGGCCTCCAGCGCCGCCCGGTCCCGCGCGGGTAGGTCCTGAATCGGGCCGATAGGAAAGCGGCGGTCCTGGGCAGTCATGGGGGCAGTATCCCCCGCCCGGTGACCTCCCTGCTAAGCTCCCCTCCATGCTGACCTTCACCGAGGCGGCCCGGCAGCCCGCCGCCGTGGTCGGCGCCGAGACGCACCGGCTGGCCGCGCACGCCGGGCGCCTGAGCGCCGGGATGGTGGTGCCCGCGAGCTACGAGGAGGCCTTTTACCGGGGCAACAACCTGCCCGAGCAGCTCCGGCGCCTCTTCTCGGTCCTCAATCCCGCCCGGCTGGACGAGGACCTGCTGGAGGCGCTCGCTCCCCGCGCCGCCGAGCTGATTCGCACGAGTGCTTTGTCAGACGACGCGGTGCAACTGTTCTACCGGGCGCTGGGCAATGCTCGGCTGCTGGGCGGCGAGCTGCACCTGCGGCGATCCGGCGAGCGCGAGGTGGAAACGGCGCAAGTCGCCCCACCCGGCACGGCGGCCCTGCACGCCCTCAAGCGGCTGTGGGCGCTGGACTGGACCTTCGAAGCCGTGCTGGCGCGGCTGGACGATCACGGCAGCGTGGGCCTGGAAGCCCGTCCGGTGCTGCTGTTCGCGGGTGAACCGGGCCGCCCCAACTCTGACCTCGCCGCCGAGCTGGGGGTGGGGACGGCGCTGGTCAACGGGCGGGGGCTGGTGGGCCTGCCCTGACCGGGGCTTACCAGCCCGCCGTGTTCAGCACCCAGTAGGCCCGGCCCGCCCCGTCGGCCCGCGCCACGCTGCCGTGGGGCACCGGGCTGTACAGGGCCGCGCAGTGCGAGACGCTGCCCTTCCACGCCGCGATGACCTCGGCGGGATCGGTCATTCCGGCGGCGAGGCTTTCCTCGAAGCGCAAGGTCATGCCCGCAGGGGGGGCGGGTTTGAAGCCCGCCTCCACCATGCGCCGGGCCGGGGTGCTCGTCCCGAGTTTATGGGGAAGCTCCAGGGTGCCCCGGCCCGCCAGCACCACCGCGTACCGGGTCGCCGCCTCGTGCAGGTGCCCCTCGAAGGTCAGCGCGGCGCGGGCCGGGAACGTCCGGCCGTCCGGGCAGGTACCGCCCCGGCGGCGCTCGGCGTTCACGGCGTCCAGCATGGCCTTCTCGGCCCCCGACTGCGGGAATCCGGCCACGGGAACGAGCGCAGGGCGGAAGTCGGCGGACCCCTGGTAGCTGAAGGTGTCGGCGTAGTCGGAGTCGCTGACGGTCACGGTGACGCCGCCCGCGCCGGGAGCGGGGGTGGGGCCGCCGCAGGCGGCGAGCAGCAGGGAAAGCAGCAGGGCAGGCAGGGCGATACGCATGGGGGGCACCTCCGGGGAAACCAGCGTCAGCGTAGGGCCTGACCCCTCCCTGCGGGCTTGCCTCTTCGGGGGGGCCATCCGGGGGTGTTAGCCTCCCCCCATGCACGCCCAACCCCTGACCGCGCAGCAACTTACCGCGCCGGGCGCCTACCCCGGCCTGCACCTCACCCTGCATGAGGGCGGCATCCTTGAGGTCGTCCTCCGCAACGAGAAGACCCTCAACTCCGTGGACGCCGAGGCCCACCGCGCCCTGACCTCCATCTGGCGCGACATCGACGCTGCTTCCGGCATCCGCTGCGTGCTGGTGCGCGGCGAGGGCCGGGGCTTCTCGTCGGGCGGCGACTTCGCCCTGATCGAGGAAATGAGCCAGGACTTCACGGCGCTGGCCCGCGTCTGGAAGGAAGCCCGCGACCTCGTGTACAACCTCGTGAACTGCGGCAAGCCCGTCGTGAGCGCCATTCACGGTCCCTGCGTGGGGGCGGGGCTGGCAGTCGCTCTGCTCGCGGACGTGAGCGTCGCGGCGAAGTCGGCCCGGATTCTGGACGGACACGTCCGGCTGGGTGTGGCGGCGGGTGACCACGCGGCCATCATCTGGCCCCTGCTGTGCGGCCTGAACAAGGCCAAGTACCACCTGATGACGGGCGAACCCGTGAGCGGCGAGGAAGCCGAGCGCATCGGCCTCGTCAGCCTGTGTGTGCCCGACGAGGAACTGCTCGACCGCGCGTGGGCGGTCGCCCGCAAGCTTGCCTCGGGCAGCCCCACCGCCGTGCGCTGGACGAAATACGCCCTGAACAACTGGCTGCGGGCGATGGGGCCGACCTTCGACACCAGCCTCGCCCTGGAGTTCCTGGGCTTTACCGGCCCCGACGTGCGCGAGGGATTGACCAGCCTGCGCGAGAAGCGCGAGCCGAGATTTCAGGAGGACGCGCCGATTTGAGGAGAGCGGCCAGCTTCCAGCGACCAGCCGCCAGATCGGGGGGCTTTTGCTGGAAGCTGGCCGCTGGTCGCTGGCTGCCCGCCCTCGCTGTCTCCCCCACAGGCACGCCGCCTTCCTCTCGCCCCCGCGTTATTGTTGGGCGAAAAACTTCAACCCTGGGGAGGATTCACCATGACCATGAACACCAAGCAACCCGTCCGCGTGGCCGTCACCGGCGCCGCCGGGCAGATCGGCTACAGCCTGCTCTTCCGCATCGCGTCGGGCGACATGCTGGGCAAGGACCAGCCCGTCATCCTGCAACTGCTGGAAATCACGCCCGCCTTGAAGGCCCTTCAGGGCGTCGTGATGGAGCTGCGCGACTGCGCCTTCCCGCTGCTGGCCGACATCGTGACCTCGGACGACCCGATGGTCGCCTTCAAGGACGCCGACTACGCGCTGCTCGTGGGCGCGATGCCCCGCAAAGCCGGGATGGAGCGCGGCGACCTGCTGAGCGCCAACGGCGGCATCTTCAAGCCACAGGGCGAGGCCCTGAACGCCGTCGCCAGCCGCGACGTGAAGGTGCTCGTGGTCGGCAACCCCGCCAACACCAACGCCCTGATCGCGCAGCAGAACGCCCCCGACCTTGACCCCAAGCAGTTCACCGCGATGGTGCGTCTGGATCACAACCGCGCGATCTCGCAGCTTGCCGAGCAGACGGGGCAGCCCGTGAGCGCGATCAAGAACATCACCATCTGGGGCAACCACTCCTCAACCCAGTACCCCGACCTCTCGGAGGCGACCGTGGGCGGCCAGCCCGCGCTCGACCTCGTGGAGCGCGAGTGGTACGAGGGCACCTACATCCCCACCGTCGCCAAGCGCGGCGCGGCGATCATCGAGGCGAGGGGGGCCAGCAGCGCGGCCTCGGCGGCGTCGGCGGCCATTGACCACATGCGCGACTGGGCGCTGGGCACCCCGGAAGGCGAGTGGGTCAGCATGGGTATCCCCAGTGACGGCTCCTACGGCGTGCCCGAGGGCCTGATCTACGGCTTCCCGGTGCGGTGCAGCGGCGGCAAGTATGAGATCGTCCAGGGCTTGGACGTGTCCGAGTTCAGCCGGGGCAAGATGGACGCCACCGCCCAGGAACTGATTGAGGAGCGCGACGAGGTCCGCAAGCTCGGCCTGGTGAAGTAAAGGCCGGAAGGACAGGAGAGGGCGGGGCTTGCGGGCCTCGCCCTCTCGCATTGTGGGCTTGACGTGCTGTTCGGTGCTGGGTGGTGGGGGTCCGGCCCCTGGAGGACGCCGTGGCCGCATTGAAGATCGGCAGTCCTGCCGTTTCGTCCCCGTGACAGAATGCCCCCCGTGACCCCCTCATACCCGGAGTCTCCGCGTGGCGACCACGTGGACGTGTACACCGACCCCCACGGCCGCGAGGTCCGCGTGCCCGATCCCTACCGCTGGCTGGAGGACCCCGACTCGCCCGAAACCCGCGCCTGGGTGGAGGCGCAGAACCGGGTGACGGGGGCGTACCTGGAGGCCCTGCCCGCCCGCGCCGCTTACCGGGAACGCCTGACCTCCCTGTGGAATTACCCCAAGGAAGGCACGCCCTGGAAACGCGGCGAGCGGTACTTCCGGCAGTTCAACCCCGGCTTGCTGAACCAACCTGTGCTGGAGGTAGCGGACGATCCGCGTGGGCCGTGGCGCACCCTGCTCGACCCCAACACGCTGAGCGCGGACGGGACGGTGGCGCTGGCGGGGGCGTCGGTGAGCGAGGACGGCAGGCGGCTCGCCTACGGCACCCAGAGCGGCGGCAGCGACTGGGTGACCTGGCAGGTGCGCGACGTGGCGACCGCAGAAGACCTCCCCGACCGCCTCGACTGGAGCAAGTTCAGCGGCGCCGAATGGCTCCCCGACGGCTCCGGCTTCTACTACAGCGCCTACGACGCGCCCACGGAAGGCGGCGTCCTGACCGGGGCGAACAAAAATCAGCGCCTGATGTTCCATCGGGTCGGTACTCCGCAGGCCGAAGACTCCCTCGTCATCGCCCGGCCCGACGAGCCCGACTGGGGTTTCCGCCCGCAGGTGACGCATGACGGCCGCTTCCTCGTCCTGCACGTCTGGAAGGGCACCGACCCCAAGAATCTGCTGTGGGTGCGCGACCTCGCCTCGGACGGCCCCTGGACCGAACTCGTTCCCGACTTCCGGGCCAGCTTTGAGCTGATCGGCAACGAGGGCGACGTGCTGCTGCTCAAGACCGACGAGGACGCGCCGCGTGAGAAGGTGATCGCCTGGGACATCAGCACGGGCGAGCGCCGTGACCTTATCCCGGAAGGGCCGCACAAGCTGGACTACGTGGCGGCAGTGCCCGGCGGCCTCCTCGCCGTCACCTTGGAGGATGCCAGCCACCGGGTCACGCTGCACGGGCGCGACGGCACCCGCCAACGCGAAATTGCCCTGCCCGGCCTCGGCTCCCTGATGGGCCTGAGCACCCAGGAGGACGACCCCGAGGTCTTCCTGGGCTTCACGTCCTTCCTGACTCCGGCCATGCCCTACCGCCTGCTCCTCCCCGACGGCGAACCCGAACCGCTGGCCGACCCCGCGCTGACCTTCGACGCCTCCGCCTACGAGGTCACGCAGGAGTTCGCCACCAGCCGCGACGGAACGCGGGTGCCCCTCTTCCTCGTGGCGCGAAAGGACATGGTCCGCGACGGCCAGAACCCCACCCTGCTGTACGGCTACGGCGGGTTCAACATTAGCCTCACGCCTGCCTTCAGCCCCTCGCGGCTGGCGTGGCTGGAGCGCGGCGGCGTGTACGTGCAGGCCAACCTGCGCGGCGGCGGCGAGTACGGCGAGGAGTGGCACCGGGCGGGCACGCTGGGGCAGAAGCAGAACGTCTTCGACGACTTCATCGCGGTGGCCGAACACTTGATCGCCTCGGGCGTGACCTCGCCCGCGCACCTCGGGATTCAGGGCGGCAGCAACGGCGGGCTGCTGGTCGGCGCGTGCATGACCCAGCGCCCAGACCTCTTCGCAGCGGCCATTCCGCAGGTCGGCGTGCTGGACATGCTGCGCTATCAGCACTTCACTATCGGCTGGGCTTGGGCGTCCGACTATGGCCGCGCCGATGACCCGCAGATGCTGGCGGCCCTGCTGGCCTACTCGCCCCTGCACAACCTGAAGGAAGGCACCGCCTACCCCGCCACCCTGATCACCACGGGCGACCACGACGACCGGGTGGTTCCGGCGCATTCCTTTAAGTTCGCCGCCGAGTTGCAGCGGGCGCACGGGGGAGAGGCCCCGGTGCTCATCCGCATCCAGACGCGGGCCGGGCACGGGGCAGGCAAGCCGACCGCACTGGTGATTGAGGAGGCCGCCGACGTGTGGGCCTTTCTGGAGGACCGGCTGGGCGGCCCCCGCTGAAGCGCAGCGGTTGACAGTCCCCCGCCTCGCCGCTAAAGTAAGCAAGCCCTGAAACGCGCCCCCGCGCGGGCGCGAGAGCCAAGGAATGCCGAGGTGGCGGAATTGGTAGACGCACTAGTTTCAGGGACTAGCGCCGCGAGGCGTGTGGGTTCAAATCCCATCCTCGGCACCAGAAAGACCCCCGCGAACAGGCGGGGGTTCTTCTTTTGGCAAGGGGGAAAAGCTGCGTCCGGCTCAGCCGCTCCGCCCGGTCCAGAGTCGGCTGCGCGTGCGCCCCTGCGCCACCGTCCGGCGGTACACCTCCTCCAGCGCGGCGGCGCGGGTGGGCAGGTCGTACTGCGCGGCGCTCGCCCGCGCCCCGGTCTGCAACTCGGGCAACCGGGCGGGGTGCAGCACGTCCAGCAGCCCGGCGGCCAGCTCGTCCGGGGTGGCCTCGGTGACGGTGCCGTTCACGCCCTCCTGCACGAGGTCCAGCGCGGCCGGACTCTGCGCGGCCACCAGCGGCGCTCCGGCCGCGAGGGCCTCAATCATGCTCATGGGGAGCACTTCCGAGGTGCTTGCCGTGATGAAAGCGTCGGCGGCGGCCAGCGCTTCGGGCACGCGGGCGTAGGGCACGGGTCCGGTGAAGGTGACGCCGGGGGGCGCCACCGCCTGCGCCGCCGCCCGCCCCGGCCCGTCGCCCACGACGAGCAGCCGCAGCTCGGGCCGCGACGCCTGTGCCTGGGCAAAGGCCCGCAGCATCACGTCCAGATTCTTCTCGGGGGCGAGGCGGCCCAGGTACATGACCAGCGGCACGTCCCCCGGCACCCCGTACTCGGCCCGGAAGGCCTCGCCCCGCGCCTCCCGGAAGCTGGCGAGGTCCACCGGGTTGGGAAACAGCTCCACCTCTCCGCCGAAGCCGTAGTCGCGCAGCATCTCCACCATCGCGCGGCCGGGGGCCAGCACGGTGTCGACCCGCCGCGCAAACGCGGCCACATGCGGGCGCAACATCGCCCGGCCCACCCGCTTGGGCATGGGGGCGTAGTGCAGATACTGGTCGTACTGGGTATGCGCGGTAAAAACGACTGGGGCGCCCGAGAAGCGCGACCAGCGCAGCGCGAGCCGCCCGGCCAGGAAGGGATGCATGGTGTGCAGCACGTCAAGGTCGCGCAGCGGCAGGCGCGAGGTCAGCAGCGGCCCCGGCGCGAGCAGGACTGGGTAATCGGCCGGAGCCCCGAGCGCCCGCGCCCCCGCGAAGGACGAGTTCAGGCGGTAGACGCCTTCCTCATGGCCACGCGCCTGGGGGTGGCGCGGCGCGAAGACGCGGACCTCGTGCCCGCGTTCGCGCAGGCCACGGGCGTACAGCGCGGTACTCGTGGCGACGCCGTTGCGGGACGGCAGGTAGGTGGCGGTCACGATCCCGATTCGCACGATTCCCCGGAGTGTACCCCTGAACACAGGGGCCGGGCGCCGGGCGATCAGGCCCGCGCTCCCGGACCGCGCCTGCCCAGGGCTTGACCTTCCCGCCACTGGAACCCTTAGCGTGCCGGTATGCGAGGTCGCCTGAGCATCTCCCGGTTCGCCGCCCTCACCGGCCTCTCGACGAAGACCTTGCGGTACTACGACGCGGTCAACCTGCTCCGGCCCCAGCACGTCGATCCGCTCACCAGCTACCGCTTCTACGGCGTGTCCCAGATTGACCCGGCCGTCCGCATCCGCCGCTGGCGGGAGCTGGGGCTGCCCATCGACGAGATTCGGCGACTCCTTGACCATCCCGAGCAGGCAAAGGAGGTCTTCCATCATCACGCCCGTCGCCTGAGCGCCGAGATCGAGGACCGGCAACAGGCCTTGCTGCACCTGCGCCACTTTCTTCAGGAGGCCCCCATGAATTACCGCACCGAGCTCCTGCCCGCCCGCCAGACCCTCAGCATCCGCACCCGGCTCCAGCCGCCCCACTACGAGGTCATTCCCGAAGCCCTGCGGGAACTGATGCTGTACGCCAGGGCCCAGGGCTATCAGGTGGACGCCCCGAGCTTCTTCGTGCATGACAACGACGACCAGGGCGAGGGCAGTCTCGTCGAGATCTGTCTGCCCATCGCGGGCGAGGTGAAACCCCAGGGGCGCATCGAGGTCCGGACCTTTGAGGGGGGGAAGGCTTTTCTCGGCCGGTTTGTAGGCCCCTACGACCAGACGGGGGCCGCGTATTCGGCTGTGGTGGAGGAGGCCCTCCGGCGGGGGCTGAGCATCACCGGAGTCACCGCCGAGTTCTACGTCAAGAGCGTGCCGGATACCCCGAATCCCGAGGCTTACGAGACGGACATCGCCTTCTTTCTGGAAGAAGAGACAGGAGTGTGACCCGTCGGGGGGAGGAGCCGGACAGCAGCGAAGCGGCCCACGAAAGAGGCGCAGCCAGCCCATGAACCGCCCACCCTGGGCACCGCTATCCTGACCCCCATGACGCCCGGCTCCCCCCGCCCCCAGCCCCAGATCATTCCCTGTGTGGACATCCAGTCGGGCCGCGCCGTGCGGCTCTACGAGGGCGACCCCGACCGCGAGACCGTGTACTTTGACTCGCCGCTGGACGCGGCCCGGCACTGGGTCAGCCTGGGTGCAGGGCTGGTGCATCTGGTGGACCTTGACGCGGCGACCGGGCGCGGGGAGAACCGGGCTATTCTTCGCCAGATTGCCGCCGAACTGGGCGTACCCGTCGAGGTCGGCGGCGGCATCCGCGCCCGCGCTGCCGCCGAAGCCCTGCTGAGGGCCGGGGTCGAGCGGGTGGTCATCGGCACGGCGGCGGTGAAACACCCCGAACTGGTGCGTGACCTGATTGCCGCGCACGGCCCCGAGCGGGTGGTCGTGAGCCTCGACGCGCGGGGCCTGGAGGTCGCCATCCACGGCTGGGCCGAGGGCAGTGGGTTGGGGGTCGCGGAATTGACGCCTCAGCTGGCCGACGCCGGGCTGGAAACCCTGATCTTTACCGACGTGACCCGTGACGGCACCCTCAGGGGCCTCGACCGCGAACTCATGCGGCAGGTGCGCGGCCTGTGGGTGAACACCCTGATCGTGGGGGGCGGCGTGGCGAACGTGGAGGACGTGCGCCTGCTGGCCGAGGAAGGCATCGAGGGCGCCATCGTGGGCCGCGCGATCTACGAAGGCACGCTGCCCTACCCGGTGCCGGAGCTGTGATCAAAAGAATGGGGGCGCGGAGGAGTCTTTCTCCCCGCGCCCCGACTTCCATCTCTGCTCCTACTTCTTCTGGCCGCCTGTCAACCCCAGCACCCGCAGCACGATCACGGTGGGCACGGCCAGCAGCGCCGTCACGGCGTTCCACAGCGTTCCGCGCACGGTGGGAAGCACCCGGCCTTCCTCGCGGGTGGGGACCTCCGGCAGCACGCGCGGCAACTCGGCCCGACGCTCCTGGACCCCGTGAACCAGCCGCGCCCAGCGCCCCGGAATGGGCTTGCCCTGCTCGGCGGCCTGCTTGAGGCCCTCCAGTTCCTGGTCGCTGGGGGTGGGGTCGAGGTCGGCGCCCTTGTTGATCAGTTCCTCTTTCTTGGTGACGCTGACGGCGCCGCCCGCGCCCGAGCCGTACTTCTGCGAGTAGACCCAGGTGACTTCCGCCCCGAAGAAAAAGATCATCGCGGAGTAGTAGATCCACAGCAGCAGGATGACCAGCGCCCCCGCCGCCCCAAAGGCGCTGCCCGGCGCGAAGCGGCCCAGGTACCAACTGATCGCCAGTTGCCCCAGCCCGAACAGCACGGCGGTCACCGCGCTGCCCACCCAGACCTCGCGCCACTGGAGCTTGACGTTGGGCAGCACCTTGAACACCCCCGCGAACACCAGCGTCAGCACGCCCACGCTGACCAGCAGCGTCACCACCCGCACGAAAAAAGCGCCCAGCCCGATGGCGTTGCCCAGCTCCCCGGCGATGGACGACAGATAGGTGTTGCCCACCAGAAAGGCGATGACCAGCACGCCGAAGGCCAGGATCAGCACGAAGGCTTGCAGGCGCGACTTCACGATGTTCCACACCCCGCCCGCTGGTCCCGGCTCTGCGCCCCAGAGGGTGTTGAGGGCGTCCTGCACCTGCACGAACAGCCCGGTCGCGCCCAGAAACAGCGTCACGAAGCCGATGATGCTGGCGATCACGCTCGACTGCTGAAGCTGGTTGCCCGACGGCAGGATGCCCTGCACGAACTCTACCGCGCTCTCATTGATGTTCTCGGCCAGGAACGAGAAGAGGCGTTCTTGCACGTCCACGTTGGCGAGCAGCCCGCTGGCGACCGCCAGCACGAAAAACAGCAGCGGCGCGACGGCAAAAATCGAGTAGTACGCCACCGCCGCCGCCAGCCGGGGGGCCTTGTCCTGCCCGAAAGCCAGGGCCGCTTCCCGGATCAGGGTGAAGAGGTCAGGCAGTTTGAGCTTCATGGGGAGCAGTGTACCGGGGGGAGGCCTGAGCGCCGGACACCGCGCCGGGGCAGGTTTCTTCACGCTCGGCCCCCTCCCCGCCCCTCTGTTAGCCTCACCCCATGCGCCCCATCCCGCCCGGTTTCACCCAGACCCTCACTGTGCTTGTCACCGACGAGATGACCGTGCAGTTCGCCGAACTCGGTGCCGTTCACCCGGTGTACGCAACCTACTGGCTGGCCCGCCACTTCGAGGAAGCCGGGCGCAAGATCATCCTTCCCTTTCTGGAAGACGGCGAGGGCGGCATCGGCACCCAGGTGGATGTGACCCACACCGCCTCCGCGCTGCCCGGCATGACGGTCACCGTCACCGCCACCTTCACCCGGATGGAAGGCCGCCGGATTTTTTGCGACCTCCGCGCCGTCTCCGAACTGGGCGACGAGATCGGGCACGGCACAACAACCCAGATGGTGCTGCCCCAGGCGAGAATTGACGCGAACTTTGAGACGCTGCGGGAACGCTGGCAGGCGCACCGAGAGCAGGCCTAAGAAAACCCCCGCCGAAGCGGGGCTGGAGGATGATGGCCTGCTGGCGGCGCTTACGCCCCCGGCTGCGTCACGTCCCGGCCCTGGGTGGGCGGGATGGTCGCGGGTTCCTCAGCGGGCTTGGGCAGCAGCACGAGGTCCAGCACCTGCCCCACCCGCTCGAAGGTGTGGATGCGCAGGTCGCCCCGGATGGACTCGGGCACGTCCTGAAGGTTGGGTTCGTTGTCCTTCGGGATGATGACCTCGCGGATGCCGCCCTGATGGGCCGCGAGCAGCTTCTCCTTGACGCCGCCGATGGGCAGCACCCGGCCGCGCAGGCTGATCTCGCCCGTCATCGCCACGTCCAGCCGCACCGGGCGCCCAGTCACCGCGCTGATCACGGCGGTGGCGATGGTGATGCCCGCGCTGGGGCCGTCTTTCGGGGTCGCCCCGTCGGGGAAGTGGACGTGCAGATCCATCGTCTTGTGGAAGTCGGGGTCGGCCCCGTAGCGGGCCGCGTTCGCACGCAGGTAGGCGATGGCGGCGGCCACGCTCTCCTTCATCACGTCGCCCAGCGAACCGGTCATGACGATCTTGCCGGTGCCGGGGGTCGCCAGCGCCTCGACCAGCAGCATCGTGCCGCCCACGCTGGTCCACGCCAGGCCCTGCGCCACGCCGACCTGCGGCTCTTTCTCCATCCGGTCGGGGCGGTGCTGCGGCACGCCGAGGTACTCGGGGATGTCGGCCGCGTCGATCACCTTCAGGCCCTCCCAGGGCTGCTCCAGCAGTTCGCGGGCGGCCTTGCGGGCCAGCTTGCTGATCTGGCGGTCGAGGTTACGCACGCCGCTCTCGGCGGTGTACTCCTCCACGATCCGGTTCAGCGCCGCGTCGGTGATCTCCAGCCGCCCGGTCAGGCCGTGGCTCTTGATCTGGCGGGGCACTCGGTAGCGCTTGGCGATCTCCACCTTCTCGGGCTGGGTGTAGCCCGGAATCTGGATAACCTCCATGCGGTCCAGGAGGGGCCGGGGAATGGTCTGAAGCGTGTTCGCCGTCGTGATGAACATGACCTGCGAGAGGTCGTAGGGCACTTCGAGGTAGTGGTCCTGGAAGGTGTGGTTCTGCTCGGGGTCCAGCACTTCGAGCATCGCGCTCGACGGGTCGCCGCGCCAGTCGCTGCTCATCTTGTCGATCTCGTCGAGCAGGATGATCGGGTTAGTCACGCCCGCCGTCTTCATCGCCTGGATGATCCGGCCCGGCATCGAGCCGATGTAGGTGCGGCGGTGGCCGCGAATCTCGGCCTCGTCACGCACACCGCCCAGCGCCATGCGGACGAACTTGCGGTTCAGGCTGCGGGCGATGCTCTTGCCCAGCGAGGTCTTGCCGACTCCGGGAGGGCCGACCAGCACCAGGATGGGCGCCCGCAGCTCGGCGTCGTCGGTGCGCTCCTCGGCGGCCCGCTCGCGGCGCTGCTCCTCGGTCTCGCCCTCCTTGTGGGTGAGCTGGCGCACCGCCAGGAACTCCAGGATGCGGTCCTTCACGTCGCCCAGGGCGTAGTGGTCGGCGTCCAAGATCTCGCGGGTGCGCTGAATATCGAGGATCTCCTCGTCGCGCTTGCTCCAGGGCACGTCGGTGAGCCAGTCGATGTAGTTGCGCACGACCGTGCTCTCGGGGCTGCCGCCGGGGGTGCGCTCCAGTCGGGCGAGTTCCTTGAGGGCCTTGTCCTTGACCGTCTCGGGCATCCCGGCGGCCTCGATCTTCTCACGCAGGGCGTCGACCTCGGCCGGGCCGTCCTCGCCGCCGCCGAGTTCCTTGCCGATGGCCTTCATCTGCTCGCGCAGGTAGTACTCGCGCTGGTTGGCGTCCATCTGCTCCTTGACGCGCCCGGCGATCTTCTTGTCCATGTTGAAGCGCTCGGTGTCGCGCGTCAGCAGCCGCAGCACCGCCTCCAGCCGCGCCCGGACGTCCAGCGCCGAGAGAACCTCCTGCTTTTCCTCGGGGGTCCAGGTGGCGTGGTGCGCGACCGAGTCGGCGAGCGCTCCCACGTCGGTCAGGTTCTTCAGGCCCTCGAGCTGGTAGTTGTCCAGCCGCAGGTTCTTGTTCTGGCGCTGGTACTCCTCGAAGGCGGCCTTGACCTCCTGCGCGATCACCTGCACCTCGCGGGCCTGGGTCTCGTCCGTGGGGACCGTGGCCGCCTGCGTCTCGGCGCGGACCCGCAGGTAGCTGCTGGGCACCTCGTCTTGCACGCGGGCGCGTTCCTGCGCCTCGACCAGCACCTGATAGGTGTTGTCGGGCATCCGCACGACCTGCTTGACGACCGCCAGCACGCCGACCTCGTACAACTCGGCGCGGGTGGGGTCGTCGGTGCGGGGGTCGCGCTGGGTCAGCAGCAGCACGCGGCGGTCGCTGCTCTGCGCCTCGTCCACAGCCCGCTTGCTCTTGGGACGCCCCACATCGATGTTCATGGTGATGCCGGGCAGGATGACCATATTTCTGAGGGCGACTACGGGAAGTTCCCAGATCATGCTTGCTCCTTCGGAAACCGGCCGGGGGCCGGGAATTGGGTGAGTCTAACGCGGGAGGCCACAACGACAGTCCCGCCCACGATGTCCCGGAATTCTAGGGACCTGGGCGGGAAACCGCTGTAATCTCTCTTGCGTTTAGGCAGACTTCTTGAGTCCGTTAGACTCAAGCAGCGCGAGGGGATTGTCGATGTGCTCGGCGTCGAAGCGCAGGTCGCGCAGGCCCTCGACCGGCAGCTCGAACAGCAGATCGGTCATCGCCTTTTCCAGCACAGCCCGCAGTCCACGCGCTCCCGTCTTGCGCTCGCGGGCGCGGTGGGCGACCTCACGCAGCGCCGCCTCGCTGAATTCGAGGTTCACGTCCTGAAAGCCGAACAGCGCCTGGTACTGCCTCACGATGGCGCCCTGCGGCTCGGTCAGGATGCGGACCAAGGCGTCCTCGTCGAGGTCCTGAAGCTGCACGACCAGCGGCAGGCGGCCCACGAACTCGGGAATCAGCCCGAACTTCACGAGGTCCTCGGGCAGGAAGCGCAGTTCCTCCTTCTCCTCGCCCTTGTGCTCGGCGCCGAAACCCACCGCGCGGACATTGGTGCGGGCGCGGGCGATCTCGGCCATGCTCTCGAAGGCCCCGCCCACGATGAAGAGGATGTTCCGCGTGTTGACCTGCACGAGTTCCTGCTGTGGGTGCTTGCGGCCCCCCTGCGGCGGCACCTGCGCGACTGTGCCCTCGATGATCTTGAGCAGGGCCTGCTGCACGCCCTCGCCGCTCACGTCGCGGGTGATGGAGGTGCCTTCGGACTTGCGGGCGATCTTGTCGATCTCGTCGATGTAGATGATGCCGCGCTCGGCCGCCGACACGTCGTACTCGGCGGCCTGGAGCAGGCGCACGATCACGTTCTCCACGTCGTCGCCCACGTACCCGGCTTCCGTCAGCGTGGTCGCGTCCGCGATGGCAAAAGGAACTTCCAGCATCTCAGCCAGCGACTGCGCGAGCAGCGTCTTGCCCGTCCCGGTCGGCCCGATCAGGAGGATGTTGCTCTTTTGCAGGTTCACGTCGGGGTGCGCGAGGCGCTGGTAGTGGCTCACGACCGCGACCGCGAGAGCCTTCTTGGCCTCGTCCTGCCCGATCACGAACTCGTCGAGGTAGGCCTTGATCTCGCGGGGGGTGGGCAGTTCTTCCAGAGAGAACTCGCTCCCGGCCTTCTTGTTCTGCTTGACGAGTTCGTGCGCCCGGTCGGTGCACTCGTTGCAGATAAAGGCCGCGCGGCCCGGCGCCTCGATCAGCTGGGCGATCTGGGGGTGCTGCCGCCCGCAAAAGGAGCAGCGGTCCCCACCCGGTGCGCCGCGCCCGGTCACAGCGCGGCCTCCAGCGAGCGGGTGTTCTCGATCACGGAGTCGATCAGGCCGTACTTCTGGGCCTCCTCGGGCGACATGAAGTAGTCGCGCTCCATGTCGCGCAGCAGCTTGTCGTGCGGGAGGTCGGTGTGCTTGTGGTAGATGCTGACCAGCTTGTCGCGCAGGTGCAGCACCTCCTTGGCCTGCACCTCCAGGTCGGGGGTGTTGCCCCGGAAGCCCGCCGAGCCCTGGTGGATCATGATGCGGCTGTTGGGCAGGGCCATGCGCTTGCCCTTGTCCCCGGCCATCAGCAGGACCGAGCCCATGCTCATGGCGATGCCGACGCAGATGGTCGAGACGGGCGCCTTGATGTAGCGCATGGTGTCGTAGATCGCCAGCCCCGCGTAGACCTCGCCGCCGGGGCAGTTGATGTACATCTGGATTTCCTGCTCGGGGTTTTGCGAATCGAGGAGCAGGAGCTGGGCGACGATGGTGTTCGCCATCTGCGACTCGATGGGCGTGCCCACAAAGATGATCCGGTCTTTGAGCAGGCGCGAGTAGATGTCGTACATCCGCTCGCCCCGACCGGTCTGTTCGATCACGTAGGGAATCACGCTCATGGCGGGCATTATCGCACGGGTTCCCGCGCCGAACGTGGGCAAGGCTGCGCTGGGCGGTCGCCGCTAGGCTCCTTACCGACCCTTGAGACGGCCCGCCGTGCCCCGTGGGGCCGGGGTAGGCTGGAGTTCAAGTTCACAACCCAGGAGGTGTCCAGCGATGACCAGACGCGAACACGAGGAACACACCGAGACCACCGAGGTCACCACGCCGGACGGCGAGACCCACCGCCACACCGAACACCACGAGGTGACGGGGGAGGCCCCGCGCGAGCCCGAACCCCAGACCGAGACGACGACCACCACGACGACCACGATCTTTCAGGACTGACGAGAGAGAAACAGGGCCGGAGCGGCGAAGGCTCCGGCCCTGTTCCCCTGTCCCGCTCCCTCAGTCCACGATCATCGGAATCAGGACCGGGTTGCGCCCCGTCGCCTTGCGGACAAAGCGGCGCACGGCCCCGTACATGTCGTCTCGCACGTCTTCCAGCCGCTTCTTCTCGCGCAGGCCGCCCTCGACGGCCTCCAGCGCGACCTTGCGAATCTGGCTGTCGAGTTCGCGGTTGGACCGCACGAACCCGCGTGAGACGATCTCGACGTGCGGGGTGGGATGCAGCACCGCCGTCATGATCAGGATGCCTTCCTGCCCCATGGAGGCGCGGTCGAGCAGCACGTCGTCCCCGATGTCGCCCACGCCGAGGCCGTCCACGTACACCGCCCCGGCGGGCACGGTGCCCGTCACCTTGAACTCGTCGGGGCCGACCCGCACCACGTCGCCGTTCTTGGCGATCAGGGTGCGCTTGGGGGGGCGGGGCAGCGTCTGCGCGAGCTTGGCGTGGTTGATCTGGTGCCGGGGCTCGCCGTGCCAGGGCAGGAAGAACTTGGGCCGCGCGAGGTTGAGGATGGTCGCCAGCTCCTCCTGCGACCCGTGCCCGGAGGCGTGGACCCGGTAGGTGGGCGGATAGTACACGTCCACACCGATCTCGTACAGGCGGTTGACGATCAGGTTCACCGCCTCCTCGTTGCCGGGGATCGGATTGCTGGACAGGATCACGCTGTCCCCGCGCCGCAGGGCGATCTTGGCGTGGTTCCCGAACGCGAGCCGCCCCAGCACCGCCATCGGCTGCCCCTGCGAGCCGGTGCAGACATACAGAATCTGCTGGTCTTGCAGTCCGGACACTTCCTCGGAGGTCAGGAAGGGGTCGGGCGTCTCGAGGTGCCCGGTGGCCTGCGCGACCTGCGCGTACTTCAGCATCGAGCGGCCTTCCATCACCACCCGGCGGCCCTGGCGGTGGGCGATGTGCAGCAGATTCTGGATGCGGTTGACCTGCGAGGCGAAGGTCGTCAGGAAGACCCGGCCCTTCAGGCCCGAGATCAGCTCCTCCAGATTCCTGGCGACCTCGGCCTCGCTGGGGGTGCGGCCGGGGCGCTCGGCGTTCGTCGAGTCGCTGATCAGGAGCAGTACGCCGTCTTTCCCGGCCTGCTCGATGCGGGCGAGGTCGGAGGGCTTGCCGTCGGCGGGCTGCTCGTCAAGCTTGAAGTCGCCGGTGTGCATGACCACCCCGGCGGGCGTGGTCAGCAGGTAGCCCATGTTGTCGGGGATGGAGTGGGTCATCCGCAGGAACTCGACGTGGAAGTGTTTGCCGATGCGGACCTTGTCGTTCAGGTCCACCTCGCGCAGGTCCACGTCGCCGTCCTTGATGCCGAACTCGGAGAGTTTCTCGCGCACCAGCCCCAGCGTCAGGGGGGCCCCGTACACCGGCACCTTGGGCAGCCGGGGCAGGATGTAGGGCAGCGCCCCGATGTGGTCCTCGTGGCCGTGGGTCAAAATCCAGCCCTTGATCAGCCCGGCGTGCTGCTGGAGGTAGTCGATGCGCGGAATGATCAGGTCGATGCCCATCTGGTGGGCGTCCGGAAAGGCGAGGCCGCCGTCAACGACCATGATCTCGTCGCCATAGCGGTAGGCGGTGATGTTCTTGCCGATCTCGCCCATGCCGCCGAGCGGAACGACTTCGAGGTGGGGAGCGGCGCCCGTCGGCGCGTCTTGGGATGGTTTGGTCATGAGGTCTCCGGGGGAGTCCGGTACGCGGCGGGGAGGCCGCGGGCACGGGGCGAGAGATGCAGCCAGGCCCGAAACGGCGCGGGGCATGGCCCAGGGACAGCGGATTGTGTCGGCCCGGTCCGGGAGGGGAGCACGGGGCGCAGTCCCCGCAGCCTAGCACAGCGTCCCGCGCCCCCGGAGGTGCGCGGGGCGAATGCAGCGCCCTGCACGATTTCTTCTGAACTGCCCGTGAAGCCGCGTATCATGAGGGGGTGAGTGCCCAACGGATTCTTGTGATCGAGGACGACCTCGACATCGCCAACGTGCTGCGCATGGACCTCGGGGACGCGGGGTATGCCGTGGAGCACGCCGACTCGGCCATGAACGGCCTGATCCGGGCACGCGAGGACCACCCGGACCTGATCCTGCTCGACCTCGGCCTGCCCGACTTCGACGGCGGCGACGTGGTGCAGCGGCTGCGCAAGAACAGCGCCGTGCCCATCATCGTGCTGACCGCCCGCGACACCGTCGACGAGAAGGTCCGGCTGCTGGGCCTGGGCGCCGACGACTACCTCATCAAGCCCTTTCACCCCGACGAGCTGCTCGCACGCGTCAAGGTGCAACTGCGGCAGCGGGTCACCGAAAGCCTCACGATGGGTGACCTGACCCTCGATCCCCAGAAGCGGCTGGTGACCTACAAGGGCGAGGAACTGCGGCTCTCGCCCAAGGAGTTCGACATCCTCGCCCTGTTGATCCGGCAGCCGGGCCGGGTGTACTCGCGCCAGGAGATCGGCCAGGAAATCTGGCAGGGCCGTCTCCCCGAGGGCAGCAACGTCGTGGACGTGCATATGGCGAACCTGCGGGCCAAGCTGCGCGACCTCGACGGGTACGGCCTGCTGCGGACGGTGCGCGGCGTCGGGTATGCCCTGCGCGGATGAGGCCCCGGTGTCCCTGACGCCCCCGGCAGGGGCCTCGGCCCTGCTGGGCGCCCTCCCTGACCCCGTGCTGCAGCTGACGGAGGAAGGGGGCGTGGCCTGGCTCAACCCGGCCGCCCGCGAGCGGCTGGGCGAGCCGGGGCCGGGGGGCTGGCGGGACCTCTTCTCGCCGGAGACGGCCGGGCTGCTGGCCGAGGCCGCCGCGCAGGTCCGCGCCGGAGCGCCCGAGGTGCGCCGCAGCGTGGGCCTGCCCGGCTCGCTCTCCTCGGCGCTGGCGACCCTGACCCCCGACGGAGGGGGGGGCGTGCTGCTGCACCTGCGCGACTCCCGGCACCCGCTGGAGGTCGCCGAGGAACTGATGGATGGCCTAGGCCTGGGGCTGCTGGTGCAGGCGGAAGATGGCCGGGTTTTGCAGGCCAACGCCGCCGGGCAACGCCTGCTGGACCTCAGCCTCGCGCAGATGACGGGGACGGTCCCGGCGCAGGGCGACTGGCACGTCGTCTCGGCGGCGGGCGACCGGCTGTCCTCGGAGGAACTGCCCACCCGCGCCGCGCAGCAGACGGGCGAGGCGCAGCGTGACGTGCTGCTGGGGGTGGCCCTCCCGCAGGAGGCGGGGGGCACCCGCTGGCTGAACGTGACGGCCCTGCCGCGCCACATTCCTGGCACCCGGCAGGCCAAGCAGGTCACGACCGTGTTCGCGGACGTGACGCGCGAGCAGACCCTGCGCCGCGAACTGGAAAGCAGCGAGCAGCGTTACCGCTCGCTGGTGGAGGCGACCTCGCAGATCGTCTGGACCACCAGTGCCGACGGCACCTTCGGGGGACCGCAGCCGGACTGGACGGCCTTTACCGGGCAGCCGGAGGCCGAGTACACGGGCGCAGGTTGGCTCACGGCCCTGCACCCTGAGGACCGCGCGTCGGCCGAGCTGGCCTGGGCGCACGCCTCGGCCACCCGCAGCCTGTACCAGACCGAGTACCGCCTGCGCCGCGCCGACGGCACCTACGTGCCCATGCTGGCGCGGGGGGTGCCTGTGCTGGCGCCGGACGGTCAGGTGCGCGAGTGGGTGGGCGTCAACCAGGACCTCAGCGCGGTGCGGGCGGCGGAAGAACACCTGCGGGCGCTCAACGCCGAGCTGGAGGACCGGGTGGCGGGGCGCACCCGCGAACTGGCCGAACTGACCCGCTTTTCCACCCTGCTGCTCACGGCGGCGGGCGAGGGCATCTTCGGGCTGGACCGCCGGGGGCGCACCACCTTTGCCAACCCGGCGGCGGCCCGGCTGCTGGGCTACAGCATCGAGCGCCTGATCGGGGCCGACCAGCACGCCCTGATTCACCACCACCGCGCGGACGGCGCGGCCTACCCGGTCGGAGAGTGCCCCATCCACCAGACCCTGCAAGACGGCCAGCCCCGCCGCTGCGAGGAGGACGTGTTCTGGCACGCGGGGGGCCGGGCCGTGCCCGTGTCCTACGTGGTGTCCCCCACCCATGACGCGGCGGGGGAGGTCAGCGGGGCGGTCGTGATGTTTCAGGACATCGGCGAGCGCCAGCAGGCCCGCGCCGAACTCGAAGCCGCCGTGCGCGACCTGGAGCGCAGCAACGCCGAACTTGAACAGTTCGCTTACGTCGCCTCGCACGACCTGCAAGAGCCGCTGCGGACGCTGGGCAGCTACGCCGAACTGCTTGCGCGGCGCTACCACGGGCAGCTCGACGACCGCGCCGACCAGTACCTCGGGTTCATGGTGGAGGCGGTCGGGCGGATGCGCGGGCTGATTCAGGACCTGCTGAGCTTCGCGCGGGTGGGCCGCGCCGGGGGAACCGGGGCCGTCCCCACCCCGGTCTCGCTCGACGGGGCGCTGCGGCAGGCCCAGGGCAATGTCCGTGCCCTGCTGGAGGCGACCGGGGGGGAGCTGATCTGGGATACGCCCCAGACGGTGCGGGGCCATCCGGGGCTGCTGATCCAACTGCTGACCAACCTGATCGGCAACGGCCTGAAGTTTCACCGGGGGGGAGTGCCGCCCCAGGTGCGGGTTACAGCGGCGCAGGAAGGAGAAGAAGTTCTCATTCGGGTGGCCGACAACGGAATCGGGATTGCACCTGAGTATCATGAACGGGTGTTTGCGATCTTCCAGCGCCTCAACCCCCGCGAGACCTATCCCGGCAACGGCATGGGCCTCGCCATCTGCCGCAAGATCGCCGAGGCGCATGGTGGTGGCCTCACCCTGACCTCCACGCCCGGCGAGGGCACGACCTTCCTGTTGCGGCTGCCGCTGTGGCGGGAGGACGCGTGACCCCCGACCTCACCGCCCCGGCCCGGACCGGGCACATCGAAATTCTGCTGGTCGAGGACAGCGAGCCGGATGTCCTGCTGACTCAGGAAGCCTTCGAGGGAGCGCGGGTACCCAACCGCGTCCACGTCGTCCGCGACGGCGTCGAAGCCCTGCGCTTCCTGCGCCGCGAGGACGAGCACGCGGGCGCTCCCCGCCCCGACGTGATCCTGATGGACATCAACATGCCGCGCAAGAACGGGTTGGAGGTGCTGGGCGAGATCAAGGCCGACCCTGACCTCGCCACCATTCCGGTCGTGATGCTCACCACCAGCCAGTCGGACGACGACGTGCGCGGTTCCTACGCCCGGCACGCCAGCGGCTACGTGGTCAAGCCCGTCGGCTTCGAGAATTTCCTTCAGGCCATCCGCGCCTTCGAGGACTTCTGGATGACCTTCGTGCGCTTTCCGCCCCGCGCCTGATCGGCGCCCGCCCCCCTGGCCCCTCGGCCGGGGGTCTTCTTTGTGGCTTCGCAAGGCCAGGACATCACAGCGACCGGCCAAAAAAACCGCCCCCAGCCCGGAGGCGGGGACGGTCTTGGAACCCGCGCTTAGCGGCGGTCGGTGGTGCTGGTGGTGGTCGTGTGGGTGGCGACGGGCACCGGGCCGGGGCGGTTGCGGCCCAGCAGCCCGAAGAGGCCCGCGAGGCCCAGCAGGCCCCAGGGGAACTGACGGGTGTCGGCCACGCCGTCGTTGTTGGCATCCACCACGCCGTCGTTGTTGGGGTCCACGGCGTCGTTGACGTCCTCGACCGCAGTGTCCACCGCCTCGCCGGTCTCGGTGGCAGCGGTGTCGATCGCCTCGCCAGTCTCTTCAGCGGCCTGGTCCACGTTCTCGCCGAAGTCCTCGGCCACGCCCTCGTCGCCCTCACCGGGGGTACCACCGAAGTCGTCGGTGGTATCCGTCCCAGTGGTGTCGTCCTGCACCTGGAGGTAGCCCGCCGTCGGGGCGGTCGCCAGGGCGGTGGGGGCGGCAAAGATCAGGGCCAGAGTCAGCAGGGTCTTGTTCATGGGTCTCCTTGAGGTCGCTGTGTCAGCAACGGTTGAATTGAGCACAGTCTGAGCGGGCGACATGGCCGGGCGCTGAGTGCGCGTCCATGAGTCCTTCATGTGTGGCTGCCAGTCTCATGAGGCAGAGGTGGCTTCCTGCAGCGCCCGCAGCACATTCGTCATGTGGGTCTCCAGCGCGACCCCCAGTTCCTGCGCTCCCTGCTCAACTTCCTCGCGGTTCACGCCCGCCGCGAACGAACGGGTCTTGAACCGCTTGTTCAGACTGCTGGGTTCCACCCCGCGCACGTCCCGGTCGGGGCGGATCAGGGCCGCCGCCTGCACCAGCCCGGTGAGCTCATCCACGGCGAACAGGGTCCGCGCCAGCCGCGTCTCGCGGGGGACCCTGGTATAGCTCGCGTGGCCCAGGATCGCGTCCAGCACCTCGGCGGGGAGATCGGTGTGCTCCCGCAAGTAGGCCACACCCCAGGTCGGGTGCTCGTCGGGGTGCTGTTCATAGTCGAAGTCGTGCAGCAGGCCGGTGACGCCGTACAGCTCCTCGTCCTCGCCCCAGAAACGGGCATACCAGCGCATCGCGGCTTCCACGTTCAGCATGTGGCGGCGCAGCGACTCGGAGGGGGTGTGGGCCTGCATCAGCGCGAGGGCTTCTTCGCGGGTCATGCGGCAGTGTAGGGCCGAAAAGCGCCGGGCGGGTCGCTGGGTCTGACGCTCGGCTTGACTCTGCTCCAGGGGCAAAATCCAGACTGGAGCGGTGCCCCAGCCGCCCGCACCCCTTCTCAGCCTCGGCCAGTTCACAGGCCTGTCCCGGCTGTCGCCCAAGGCTCTCCGGCTCTCCGACACGCTGGGCCTGCGGCGGCCCGCCCGTGAGGTGTCCCCCTTCAGCCTGCGGGCCAGAGCGCCCGCTGGAGAGCGCCCACCCCCTGACGTGGCGAGCCAGACGGGGCTGCCCCTCAGCCCTGGCCGATGTACCGCGCCCACTCGGGTTGCCAGTGGGCGAACTGGCCGTGGGCGTAGACGCCGAAGGTGGGGGCGCGGGGGCGGGTGCGCAGGGGCATCCCGGCCTCGTCGGGGGTGCGGTTGCCCTTGCGCTGGTTGCAGGGGCGGCAGGCGGTGGTCACGTTCTCCCAGCCATGCCGCCCGCCGCGCGAGCGGGGCAGCACATGGTCGAGGGTCAGGTCCTGCTCCGAGCCGCAGTACTGGCAGGTGTAGGTGTCGCGCCTCAGCACGTTGCGGCGGTTGAAGGGCACCGGGTGCACGCGCGGGCGCCGCACGTAACGCCGCAAGCGGATCACGCTGGGGACCCGCAGCACGGTCGAGGGCGAACGCACCACGTCGCCGCCGATTTCCAGCACCTCCGCGACCCCATACTGCACGAGCGTAATGGCACGCTTGACGCTCGTGACGTGCAGAGGCTCATAGGATGCGTTCAGCACCAGCACGCGCGGTGCGTTGAGGTCGGGGACCACCCGCAGCTCGCGTGCCTCCTTTCCGGTCACGCTCGTGTGTAGGTTCACGCGGAGCATTCTAGAGCGGCCCCCCCGCGCAGATGTTGCGCCAAGTCGCTTAGGGCGGGGGCAGGAAGGGACCACTCACCCCCTCACTGCGCGAGGCCTCTCTCCCAGGGGAGACTCGTAGAGCGGCTTGCCGACTTGCAAAGCTCGGCAGGCAAGGGGCGCTGCGGCAGCAGCGGGGTGAGAGTCCTTTTACCAGCGAAAGCGCTGGGACCGGGCGCTCAGCCCCCCGCGTGCCACCACCCGCGCAGCGCTTCTTCTGTTCCGCCGCGCAGGAGTTCCAGCACCCCGTCGGCCACGTACTGCACAGCCAGGGCGCCCAGCAGTACCCCCAGCACGCGGGTGACCACATGCACGCCCGTCACGCCGATCACGCGGGCGATCTGCCCGGAGAGGCGCAGGGCGAGGTAACACAGCAGCAGCACCACGAAGGTCACGAAAAAGACCGCTGAGAGCAGCGGCAGGCTGCCGTGCGCGTCTCCGGCCAGAATCATGATGCTGGCGAGGGTGCCGGGTCCGGCGATCAGCGGAATGGCGAGCGGAAACACGCTGATGTCCTGACGCTCCTGCGCCTCCTGTTCCTCCTCGGGGGTTTCCTTGGAGCCACTGGGGCGGGCAAACACCATGTCCAGCGCAATCAGGAACAGCAGGATGCCCCCCGCGATCCGGAAGGCGCTGAGGCTGATGCCGAGGTGTTCCAGCAGCGCCCGGCCGAACAGCCCGAACAGCAGAATGATGACCCCGGCGACCAGCGTGGCCTTCATGGCCACCCGCCGCCGCTCGAAGCTGGGGCGGTTTCCGGCCAGCCCGATAAAGATGGGTGCGAGGCCGATCGGGTCCATCACCACCAGCATGGTCAGGAAGGTCTGGAGACTGATGCTGGAGAGTTCCGCCACATTCACCCCCCCAGCCTACCGCCCGCCCCTGGGGAAGCGGACCCGGCCAGTGCCCGTACGCCTCAGCGCCGCACGTTGAGGGTCAGCGTGCCGGTCGCCTCGAAACTCTGTTCCCCCTTCCGCTGCACCCCGCGCACGTTCAGGGTGTAGGTGTTGGCCGGAGTGCTGGGCGAGACGGTTACCCGCAGGGGCACGGTTTCACCAGCGGCAGCCTGCGCCTGCCCGAAAGTGGCGTTTACGCCGGGCGCGGTGGTCTGGCTGCTGAACACGAAGGGGCCGGGGTGCGTCTGCGCCGAGTAGCCGCCCACCCGCGCGGTGAGGTCGAGGGTCGTGCCCGCGTCCACGGTGAGTTCGGCGACCGATTCGCTCTCACGCGACACCACCACGTACCCCCCCGCGCAGCCCGAGGCCCGCAGCACGCCGATGTCCCGCGCCCCCACCGCCAGCGCCGGGAAGAGCGAGGCCACCACCAGCCCCAGCGTCAGCGCGGCCCGGCGGGGGCGGCCCCAGTTCACGGCCGTCAGGGCCAGCCCGCCTGGTCCCAGCAGCAGCGGCGGCAACAGCGCGAGCACCGTGCGGCCCTGGCAGGGGCCGTCCAGCACGGCGAAGCCGACCCCCCGCACCAGCAGCAGCACCAGCGCCCCCAGTCCCCACCCCAGCAGGAAGGCGGGCAGGAAGAAGCGGGGGCGCGGCGCGGCGGCAGGAGCGGTCATCCCGGCAGGCTAGCGCGGAGGGGGCGGGACGGTCTGCCCAGCTAGTCCGTGATCGGAGCCTTGGTTCCGCAGTCGGGGCACACGCCCATGAACTCCAGCCGCACGTCGGTGACCTGAAAGCCCGCGGGCAGGGCGGAGGGCGGCAGCACCGGGACGGCGGCGGCCTCCACGTCGAAGATCGCCCCGCAGCAGCGGCAGACCGCGTGGTGGTGATCGTGGCCCGCGTGCTTGTAGTCGTAGCGGGTGGCCTGCCCCGCCCGCTCGATGGTCACGACCACCCCGTCGCGTACCAAGGCGTCGAGCGTGCGGTAGACCGTGCCCAGGCTGACCTGCGGCAACGCCTCGCGCACCCGGCCATGAATCCACGCGGCGTCCGGGTGTTCGCGCGACTCGCGCAGCACCTCGATCACCGCCTGTCTCTGCCGGGTCTGCCGCACCATCGTCATGTCCCGAAGATAGCAAACGGCCTGAAGTGGGCCTGACGCGGGGATCACGGTTGGCCGTCGCCTCCCTGCCGCCAGGCAACCCGCCTCTCTGAACCCGGTTCATTGCCTTTCGTTCAGCCGATCCTCTAGAACACTGAACGTGCCCGAGCGCCTTCTGCCCCTGCTGACCGACCAGCCCCAGTCCGGGGACGCCCTGGGAGCGCGGCTGGGGGTGAACCGGGTCACCGTGAACACGCTGGCGCGGCGGCTGGAGGGGGAGGGGGTGCCCGTGGTCACTGGCCGCGCCGGGTACGCCCTCGCGCCCGGCACGCCCGCGCCGGGGCTGGTGGCCGTCTCCGGCACCTTCGGGCGGGCGCTGCGCTACCGGGGCACCCTGGGCAGCACCCAGGATGAGGCGCGGGCGTGGGCGGATGACCCTGGAGGCCCCGCTCCGCACGGCGCGGTGGTCGTGGCCGAGCGGCAGACCGCCGGGCGCGGGCGGCGGGGCCGGACCTGGGACACGCCGCACGGCACCCTGGTCTTCAGCGTGCTTTTGCACGGGCCGCTGCCCCTGCCTGACCTCGCCCTCATGCCGCTGGCTGCCGGGGTCGCGCTGCACGCGGCCTGCGAGGTCGGCGGACTGAAGTGGCCCAACGACCTGCTCGCGCCGGATGGCCGCAAGCTCGCCGGAATTCTGCTGGAGGCCGACCTGCGGGGCGAGGAAGCCCGCCGGGCGGTGCTCGGCCTCGGCGTGAACGTGGCCGCCGCCCCGCCCGGCGCCGCCGGGCTGCACGAGTTCCGGCCGGGGCTGACCCGCGCCGCGCTGCTCTCGCGCCTGCTGGCCGAGCTGGAGCGCTGGCTCTCAGCCCCGCCGGACGAGGTGCTCGCCGCGTGGCGCCGCTCCAACCTCACCCTGGGCCGCGAGGTCCGGGTCAAGGCGGCGCGGGGCGAGGTGTCGGGCACCGCCCTCGATCTGGACGCGGGGGGCAGCCTCCTCGTCCGCCTTCCTGGCGGCTCCACCGTCCCTGTCCACGCGGGCGACGTGCAACTCGTCGGTTCCCTTCAAGCCCCTTCCCGTCCCCAGGAGGACACCCCATGACTCAACTTGCTCATCCCACCCTCGCCCGCACGCTCGTGCCCCGCTCCAGCCTCGTCCGTGACGCCGCGCTCGTCCTCGGGGGCGCGGCCCTCGTCGCCCTCGTCGCGCAGGTCGAGATTCCCCTGCGGCCCGTGCCGGTCACCCTCCAGACCCTGGCGGTGCTGCTGGTGGGCGCGGCGCTGGGCTGGAAACGGGGCTTCGCGGCGCTCGCGGTCTACCTGGTGGCGGGTGCGGCGGGCCTGCCCGTGTTCTCCGGCGGCACCGGCACCCTCCTGAATGCTGAGGGCGCCCTGCGCCCCAGCCTCGGCTTTCTGCTGAGCTACCCCTTTGCCGCCGCGCTGGTGGGCGGGCTGGTGCAGCGCTACGCCCTGGACCGCCAGCCCGCCGGGGCTGCCCTCGCCATGCTCGCGGCCAGTGGGGTGATCTACGCCTTCGGCCTGACCGGTCTGGGGCTGCTCACGGGGCTGAGGGGAGAAGCCCTGCTGACGGCGGGCCTGACCCCCTTCCTGGTCGGGGACGCCCTCAAGATCGGCCTCGCGGCGCTGCTGCTGCCGGGAGCGTGGGCGCTGGTGCGGCGGCGCTGAGCTGAAGGAAGGCTGCGCTGAGGGAAGTTGGGAAGGGCGGGCGGCTCCGGGGGAGGGAGGCCCGCCTTTTTGCTGGGCTGCTGGCGAGGAGAGACCCCTCACCCCCTCGCTGTGCGAGGCCCCTCTCCCCCTGGGAGAGGGGACGAAAAACCCCTCTCCGAGTGGAGAGGGGTGCTGCGGCAGCAGCGGGGTGAGGGGTCCTTCCTACGCTTCCGCCTCCTCCACTACGCGGTGGGGGGCCAGCGTGTCCTGACGCTTGCGCCAGCGGGCCGAGTGGCCGAAGGGGTTGGAGAGGGGGTCCACGGCCATCTCGCGGGCGGTGCGGGGTCCCTGGGTGCTGCGGGCGAGCGTGCGCAGGTCGGCCTTGGGGCGGCGGTCCTCGTACAGCAGGCCGTTTTTCTCCTGGAAGGTGTCGGCGAGCTGGGTGTAACAGAAGCCCGAGAGCCCCTCGCAGGAGTGGATCACCGAGAGCAGCAGCGAGTAGTCGCTCAGAAAGGCCGTCTCGCTCTGCGACTGGCTGTAGCCCCAGCCGCTCTGGCGTCCCGGAATGTACGCGATGCCGCCGAACTCGGAGAGGATCACGGGCAGCCCGGCTTCGGGGAGGTGGCCCAGCGTGAGCAGGCGGTCGGCGGGCTGCTGGTGTTCGAGGGTCTGGTGGGTGCTCTCGGAAGTCCCGTAGCGGCGCCGCAGCATCTCGGGGTCGTCGGCATAGTCGTGGATGGTGAGTAGGTCGGTGGCGGTGTGCTCCCAGCCGTCGTTACCAATCACCGGGCGGCCCGGGTCCAGCGTCTTGGTGAGGTGGTAGAGCGCCCGCACGTAGTCGCGGTGGGCGGGGTTGTTGGGCAGGTCGGGCACCCCCCACGACTCGTTGAAGGGCACCCACGCCACGATGCAGGGGTGCGACATGTCGCGCTCCAGCACTTCCAGCCACTCGCGCGTGAGCCTACCGACCGCCTCGGGCGTGAAGCGGTAGGGGCTGGGCATCTCCTCCCACACCAGCAGGCCCAGCACGTCGCACCAGTACAGCCAGCGGGGGTTCTCGATCTTCTGGTGCTTGCGGGCACCGTTGAAGCCGAGTTGCCGCGCCAGCTCCACGTCGCGGCGCAGCTCCTCGTCGGTGGCGGCGAGCAGACCTTCCGGCCAGTAGCCCTGGTCCAGCACCATCCGCAGGTAGTAGGGCCGCCCGTTGAGCAGGAAGCGGTTGCCGGAGACGCCCACCGACCGCAGCGCCGTATAGCTCTGCACCCGGTCGAGCAGCACCTCGCCGCGCCACAGCTCCACCACGGCCCCCAGCAGTTGCGGGTGCCCCGGACTCCACAGCAGTTCGTTGCGGAAGTCGTCGATGCCGGGGTCGGCCAGCGAGAGCTGCCGGGCCATGTGGCTATGGGTCGCGGCGTAGCGGTCGTCGATCAGCAGTTCGTCGCCGCGCCACAGCCGCACCCGCAGGGTCAGGTCCGGCCCCAGCTCCCCGCTGATGATCGCCCGCACCCCGATCTGCCAGCGCTGCATGTCGCTGGTCCAGGTCAGGCGCTCCAGGTAGGTGTCCGGCACCGGCTCCAGCCACACGGGTTGCCAGATGCCGGTCGTGCGGGGATACCAGATCGAGTGCGGCTCGCGCTGCCAGTCCTGCTTGCCGCGCGGCTGGGTCAGGTCGTGGGGGTCGTCCTCGGCCCGCACCACGATCTCCAGGGTGGGGCTGAAGGCCGCCTGCCGGGTCACCTCCGCCGTGAAGGGCGTGTGCCCCCCCTCATGCTCGGCCACCAGCTCGCCGTTAACCCACACGCGGGCGCGGTAGTCCACCGCCCCGAAGTGCAGCAGCAGCCTTCCGACCCGCTCGTGGGTGTCCAGCGTCACCGTGCGGCCGTACCACACCACCCGGTGAAAGCCCTCATCGTGAATCCCGCTGCGTTGGCTCTCGGGCGGGTAGGGCACCACGATCTCGCGGTCGAAAATCACTTCCTCGGGGTGCGACCACTGCGCGGCGTCGTCAAAAGCAAAGCGCCACGAACCGCTCAGGTCGCGCCAGTGCTCGCGCTCCAGCAGCGGGGTGGGGTGGGTGGAATAGGGCACGCGGGAACTCCTGGGGTGGGGGAGCGGGGGCAGGGCCGGTGGGCGGACAGATGAGAGATGGTCCACGCTACACGGTCTGGCGTGAGGGAGTAGGGGATGGGTTACGGGGTGGGCGAGCCACGAAAAAGCCCCACCTTCACTCGGGTGGGGGCTTCGTCTTGGGGCGGGTTGTGGGTGTGCTCCCGTGCGGAGACCCCGCCCGAAGGATGGCCCCAGTGTGGCCGCCCGGCCCCAGCGGGGGCATCCGCCGAAAGGGGGAGGAGCGGGTAGGGGAGATGGCGGGGCACCTCCCCACGCAAAACGCCCCCACCCGACTTCCGGGCAGGGGCGCTGACGGCGAATGCTGTCGGCTTATTCCGCGACGGCGGGCACGCTCGTTGCCGGGGCCACGTCCCCGGTGCGGCCTTCCTTGATGCTCGCCAGCACGCGCTCGCGGATCTCGGCTTCCAGCTCGGGGCGCTCGGCGATGTATGCGATGGCCTTTTCCTTGCCCTGGCCGATGCGGTCCTCGCCGTAGGAGTAAAAGGACCCCGCCTTCTTGATGATGTCCATGTCGGACGCCAGCGTCACGAGGTCGGAGAGCTGATCGAAGCCCTTGCCGTACACCAGCGTCAGCTCGACTTCCTTGAAGGGCGCGGCAACCTTGTTCTTCACAGTCTTGACCTTGACGGTGTTCGCTACGGCGTCGTTGCCGACCTTGACCGGCTGACCGATCTTGCGGACGTCGAGGCGCACGCTGGAGTAGAACTTCAGTGCCCGGCCGCCCGTGGTGGTTTCGGGGTTGCCGTACATCACGCCGATCTTCTCGCGCACCTGGTTGATGAAGATGGCGGCGGTACCCGTCTTGGACAGGATCGCGGTCAGCTTGCGCAGCGCCTGGCTCATCAGCCGGGCCTGAAGGCCGGGCAGCGAGTCGCCCATCTCGCCCTCGATCTCGGCGCGGGGGGTCAGCGCGGCGACCGAGTCCACGACAACCACGTCAATCGCGCCCGAACGCACCAGCAGCTCCATGATCTCCAGCGCCTGCTCGCCGTTGTCGGGCTGCGAGACGAGCAGCTCGTCGGTGCTCACGCCGAGGCTGCGGGCATACACCGGGTCCAGCGCGTGCTCGGCGTCGATGAAGGCGCACGTGCCGCCCGCCTTCTGCGCCTGCGCGATGATGGAGAGCGCCAGCGTGGTCTTGCCGCCCGACTCGGGGCCGTAGATTTCGGTGATGCGCCCGCGCGGAATGCCGCCCACGCCCAGCGCGAGGTCGAGGCTGAGGCTGCCGGTGCTCACGGCCTGCACGTCGAGCTTGCTCTCGGCGCCCAGCCGCATGATCGACCCCTTGCCAAAGGCCTTCTCGATCTGGGTCATGGCCGTTTCGATGGCCTTGGAGCGTTCCTTGCTGTCGCCGGGGGTGCCGAAGTCCTTGGGGTTGTCCTTGCTCATGGGGTCTCCTGGGAGGGGGAAGGGGCGGAGGGGGTCATTTCCTCGCTGACTGCTGGTGGCTGGCCGTTGGCCGCTCCGCGCAATCGGAAGGTGCTCACGGTGTCGTAGATCGGGCCGGTCTTACGGAGGGTGCTGCGAATCAGCGCCATATTCCCTGCCTGCCAGCCCAGATCGAAGAGGAGCGGCGAAACACGCGGCGCCGGACCCTTCTTGCGGGCCAGCGTGACGTGCGCCTTGAAGGGGAGGTCGTCGGTGGCGATGCCCAGCTCTTTCAGGCCCACCCGCAACTCGGCAGCCAGCTCGTTCAGGCCCTCGGCCTCGGCCTTCACGAACCAGACGCGCGGGCTGCCCTCGTTGGGAAAGTAGCCGGTGCCGCGCAGCCGCACCTGCATGGGGGGAAGGTGCTCGGTGAGCCGCGTGCCCAGCCGCTTGAGGTCGGCCACCCGGTCCGGCGGCACGGCGGGCAGATACGCCAGGGTGATGTGCAGTTGGTCCGCCCGCACCGCCCGCCAGTTGCCGCGCAGGTGCCGCTGCGACTCCGCCAGGGGCGTCGACACGTCGCCAGGCACCTTGAAGGCGAAGAAGAGACGGAGGGTCTGGGAGGCCTGATGTTCGCCCGTGGTGCGCGAGGGGGCAGGACGGGGCTTGGAATCTGGCCGGGGAGTCTCGGTTTTGACCTTGATGTCCTCCGCGGGCGGCGCGGCGGGCCTGGGCGTCTTGCGAATCTTCATGCGCCCACCGCCGGGGAGCGCAGCACGCGCAGGGCCAGCGCGAGCGCTGCAACCGCCGCCCGCTCCCGAATCTGCGCGGCGTCGCCGGGCCAGTCCAGCGTCCGGACCTCGGCCCGCTCCCCGTCGCTGAGGGCGACGAAGGTGCGGCCTGCGCCCTCGCCCTTAGCGGCGGTCACAACGGCGAGGCCCACGTCCGCGCCCAGGTGTTCCCGCGCTCCGGCGGCGAGTTCCAGGGCGGCGGGTTCGCTCACGACCCCGTGGTCGCGCAGGGTGACTGGGGTCAGGCCCAGCGTGATCAGCCGGGCGTGGTCCACCGTGACGGCGGCGTCCAGAAAGCCGGGTTCGTCGGCCAGCAGCGAGGACAGCGCCCCGCCGCTTCCGGCCTCGATCACGCCCAGGGTGCGCCCGGCGAGAGCGCCGGTCACCGCTCCGGCCAGCGTGTCACCGTCTTCGCCCCACAGCCAGCGGGCCAGCCGCTCACGCACGGTCGTCAGCACCGGGGCGGCGAGGGCCTGCGCGTCCTCCAACGTCGGCGCACTTGCGGCCACCCGCACGTCCACCCCGGTCTTGCGGGCGTAGGTGGCGACGCTGGGATTGGCCGCCCGCGTCAGCTCGCCCAGCAGCTCGGCCACGTTGCTCTCCCCGATGCCCTGGGTGTGCAGGGTGACCGCGTGCAGCGCCGAATCCGGCAGGGGCAGCCGGGGCAGCACCTGCTCGCGCCACATCCGGTGCATCTCGCGCGGGGGGCCGGGCAGGGCGACGATGAAGCGGTCCCGGCCCTCCACCTGCGTCCGCACGAACCACCCCGGCGCGGTGCCGACCGGGTTGGGCAGCGCTTCCGCCGAGGGAATCAGCCACGCCTGCTTGCGGTTGACCTGCGGCATGACCCGGCCCCGGCTGGAATACAGACCCTCCAGCCACGCGATCAGGTTCGGGTCCTCCTGCGGCGTTTCATTCAGCACGGCGGCAATCGCCTCCCGCGTGAGGTCGTCGTCGGTGGGGCCGAGGCCACCGCCCATGATCACAATGTCGGCGCGGGAGAGGGCCAGCCGCAGGCCCTCAGACACCCGGCCCAGGTTGTCGCCCAGCACCGTCTTGCGGTGCAGCGTGACGCCCCGCCCGGCGAGTTCGCGGGCGAGAAAGGCGGCGTTGCTGTCGACGATTTCGCCGAACAGCAGCTCCGTTCCCACGCTGATAATTTCTGCTAGCAGCATAACAACCTCGGCTGAGTATAGGCGATAGCGAAGCTGTATACCAGGGGGATCACGGCCCGAGTGTAGGGGGTAGCAGGCGGGAACTGCGGGAGTATGGCCCCCATCTCCGTGCGGGGGTCATAGTGGAGACCGTGACGACGACTCCAGCTTCGACGGGCGGGTTCCTCGACCGCTACTTCGGCATTCGGGCGGCGGGCAGCACGGTGGGCACCGAGGTGCGGGCGGGCCTCACCACCTTTCTGACCATGAGCTATGTGCTGTTCGTAAATCCGCAGATTCTCAGCACGGCGATCCAGGTCCCGAACGCCTTCGTGCAACTGCTGATGACCACCGCCATCGCCGCCGCGTTCGGTTCGCTGGCGATGGGGCTGGTGGCGAAGTACCCCTTCGCGCAGGCCCCCGGCATGGGCCTGAACGCCTTTTTCGCCTTCACGGTGGTGGGCGGGCTGGGCGTGCCGTGGCAGACGGCACTGGGGGCGGTGTTCATCTCCGGCGTGCTGTTCGTGCTGCTCAGCGTGCTCGGCGCCCGGCAGGCCATCGTGCGGGCGATTCCCAATGTGCTGAAGTTCTCCATCACGGCGGGGATCGGGGCCTTTCTCGCCTTTATCGGGTTGCGGAATGCCGGGATCGTGGTGGCGAACGAGGCCACCCTGGTCGGCCTGGGCCGCCTGACTGCCGCGCCATCGGTGGTGGCGCTCACTGGACTCGTCATCACGGCGGCGCTGCTGGCCCGGCGGGTCAAGGGGGCGATCCTGTGGGGCATCCTGGCGGCGACCGTGCTCGCCATCGCGCTTCAGCTTCCGGTGTACGTGGGGGCGAACGGGCAGTCGGTGCCCTTCAGCGGCTTTACCGGGCGCTTCCTGGGCATCTTCGACACCCCGGTGTGGCCCGCCTCGCTCGTCGGGCAGCTCGACATCACGGGGGCGCTGGGGCTGGGGCTGCTGAGCGTGGTCTTCACCTTCTTCTTCGTGGACTTCTTCGACGCGACCGGAACCCTGACGGGGCTGGCGCAAAAGGCGGGGTACCTCAACGAGCAGGGCGACATGCCCCGCGCCCGCCGGGTCTTTGCGATGGACGGCCTCGCGGCGATGTTCGGGGCCTTGATGGGCACCTCGACCACCACCGCCTACGTGGAGTCGGCGTCGGGCATCGAGGACGGGGGCCGCACCGGGCTGACCGCCGTGGTGGTGGGGGTGCTGTTTCTTCTCGCCATGTTCCTGTGGCCGCTGGCGAGCGCGATTCCCGCCGCCGCGACCGCCCCCGCGCTGATTCTGGTCGGGGCGCTGATGCTGGAGGGCCTGCGCCACGTGAACTGGGACGACGTGACCGAGAGCATCCCGGCTTTCCTGACCATCATCGCCATGCCGCTGACCTTTTCCATCGCCAATGGGGTGAGCTGGGGGGTGATCAGCCTGTGCGGAATCAAGCTGCTGTCGGGCCGGGGCCGCGAGGTGCATCCCATCCTGTACGGGGTGGCGGCGCTGCTGCTGGCGCGGTACATCTGGCTGGCGGAGTAGGGGTGGCGGGAACGGAAGGGGCGTCCGGAGGGGCGCCTTTTTCGCGTGTGGTTGGACGGAACCTGCCCCCCCTCACCCCCTGGCCGCGACCTCACGGCTACACTGATTGAGTGAAGGGCACAGAAGCGGGGCGCGGCGTGAGGTGGACCGAAAAATCTCGGTGGGGACGGCGGTTCGGCTGTCCTGACCTCGCCTGCTCTGCTCGCCCGGAGGGGCCAGCATGAGCGCCATCTACCAGCGTGCCCGGCCCATCCGCTGGGATCAGGTGGTGGGCCAGGAACACGTCAAGGACGTGCTGAAAACCGCGCTGGAGCAGGGGCGGGTGGGGCACGCTTACCTGTTCTCCGGGCCGCGCGGGGTGGGCAAGACGACCACCGCGAGGCTCATCGCCATGACCGCCAACTGCACCGGTCCGTTGCCGAAGCCCTGCGGCGAGTGCGAGAGCTGCCTCGCCGTGAGAAACGGCTCGCACCCCGACGTGCTGGAAATCGACGCCGCGTCGAACAACTCGGTGGACGACGTGCGCGACCTGCGGGAGAAAGTCGGCCTGGCGGCCATGCGCGGCGGCAAAAAGATCTACATTCTGGACGAGGCGCACATGATGAGCCGGGCGGCCTTCAACGCTCTCCTCAAGACGCTGGAGGAGCCGCCCGGCCACGTCATCTTCATCCTGGCGACGACTGAGCCGGAAAAGATCATTCCGACCATCCTCTCACGCTGCCAGCACTACCGGTTCCGCCGCCTGACGCCGGAGGAAATTGCCGGGAAGCTCGCGGGGCTGGTAAGCCGGGAGGGCATGACCGCCGAGCCGGAGGCCCTGAACCTGATCGGGCGGCTGGCCGACGGCGCCATGCGCGACGGCGAGAGCCTGCTGGAGCGGATGCTGGCGGCAGGCACGGCGGTCACGCGGGCGGCGGTGGAGGACACCCTGGGCCTGCCCCCCGGGGAGCGGGTGCGCGGCATCGCAAGGGCGCTGGTGCTGGGGGACGCGGCGACGGCCCTCCAGGGTGCGGCGGCGCTCTACCGCGAGGGCTTCGCGGCGCGGACGGTGGTCGAGGGGCTGGTCGCGGCCTTCGCAGACGCCCTGCACGCCGAACTGGGGCTGGAGGGCGAGGCGCTGGAGGGGGCCGACGTGCCCCGGCTGCTGAGACTGCAAGCCGCGCTGGACGAGCAGGATTCGCGCTTTGCCCGTTCCGCCGACGGCCTGAGCCTGGAACTGGCCCTGACCCATGCCCTCCTCGCGGCGGATGGGGGAGGGGGAAATGCGGTCCCGGCAGGAGCGGCCGCTGCCCCCGCCCTTCCCGCCGATGTGACCCAGCGCCTGAGCCGCCTGGAGCGCGAGTTGGCCGAGTTGCGGAGTGCGGGGGTGCGGGTGTCCCCGGCGCCGACCCAGGAAGCTCCGGCCCCCCAGCCTGGGGCGCGGCGTTCCGCTCCGGCAGCACCCTCGCCCGCTCAGGAGGCCCCGGCGTCCACCCCGGCCCCCGCTCCCGCCCCCGTGCAGGGCAACTGGGCGGACGTGACCCGGCAGGCGTCCATGCAGCTCCGGGCCTTTCTCAAGCCCGCCCGGATGCACGCCGAACCCGGCTACGTGAGCCTGAGCTACGACGAGAAGAACGCCTTCCACGCCAAGCAGATCGCCTCCAAGTTTGACGAGGTGGCGGCGCTGGTGCTCAAGGTCTTCGGCCCGGTCACCTTTGAACTCGTCGCGCCGGAGGGCGGGCGGCGGGTGCGGCTGGGCGGGGGTGGCGGGGACGGTCCGGGGCCGGGAGGCGGGGGTGGGGGAGGAGGCGTGTCGCCGTCCCCCACTCCAGCGCCTGCCAGTCCCCCTCCAGCGCGGGCTGCGGCGCCAAAAGCGGACATCCCTGCCTTTGACCCGGCTCCCCGCCCCCGCGCCACACGGGGGCCGGACTTCGCCCCGGTGGAACGGGCGGCCCCGGAAAAGTCTGTTTCCCAGACCGCGCCCCAGGCCCGTGCCGCGACCGCCACCCTGGACGCGCCGCCCGCTGCCGGGCTGCGCCCCGCCCCGCCCCCCAGCCCCGACGACGTGGCCCCTGCGCCACTGGCCGAGCCTGCGCCCGCCCCCTGGGAGGACGACCACGCCGCCGACCCACCCCCACCGCCTGCCGACGCGCAGGCTGGGGACCGGCTGGCCCCGCCGGGCGCCGCCCGCGAGCTGTATGTCGTGGAGGAAGTGACCCAGGAACCCGACTGGGACGACATCGGTGGGTCGGTGGATGGGCCGCCGCCTTCGCTGGAGGCCGCTCCCTTCGCGGACGTGGTGCCTGCCCGTCCCACGCCCACCCCGCGCCCGACGGCCCCGGCTCCCGCGCCCGCCCAGGCTGCCCCCTCCCGCCCCGGCGACATCCGCGCCCACCCGCTGTACGAGGAGATCAAGGGCCGATTCTCCGGCCGCGTGCGCGAGATCGGCAAGAACCGCCGCGTTCAGGCCCAAGCTGCCGCCGCCGACGGCAACGCCCCCGACGATGAGGGTGAAGGCGCCGAAGCCCAGGCCTAGCACCGCGGGTGCCACCTTCACCCGCCTGCCCCGGCCCCTGCGCTACGCTGCGAGGCACACCGTGAAGACTTTCCCCCCTGTGCGCCTTGCCCTGTCCCTGACCCTGCTGCTCTCGGTGGCGGCGCTCCCAGTGGCCGGGGCGACCGCGCCCATGCCCGAGCCTCTGCCGCCTGCTCCCGCGCCGGTGGTGCCCGCCCCGGCTCCGGTGGACCCCGCGCCCCCGGCGACGCCGGTCGAGCCCGCGCCGACTGATCCGGTCCCCGTACTGCCCGCTCCCGTCGCTCCGGCTCCGGTCCCTCCGGTCGTCCCAGTCATTCCAGCCGCGCCCGTGGCCTCGCCGCTGGCCCCCCCGGTGTCGGTGCCCGTCGTCCCGGCTCCCGCCGTGCCCGCCCCGGTGACGGTGCCGCTCCCTCCCGCCCAGCCCGCACCTATCAGCACCGTGCGCGGTCTGTGGGTGGACGCCTTCGGGCCGGGCCTCAAGACACGGCAGCAGGTCGCGCAGGTCGTGGAGGACGCCGCGCGGCTGGGGGTCAACACCCTCTTCGTGCAGGCGGTGCGGCGCGGAGACTGCCTGTGCCTGCGGGCCAGCGTGCCGCCCATCACCGACAAGGACTTCGAGCGGAACTTCGATCCCCTGACCATCGTGACCCGGCTGGCGCACGCGCGGGGCATGCGGGTGATCGCCTGGGTCAGCGTGACGGGCGGGGTCAATGCCCGCGTGCCCAACACCAGCCCCCGCCACGTCTCGCGGCTGCACGGCCCCACCGCCGGGGCCAACTCATGGATGTCCCGTCGTCCGGACGGGTCCTGGCAGGAGGGCGGCGACGGCTGGCTGGACCCCGCCATTCCCGCCGCCGCCGACCACATGGTCGAGTCGGTCGTCAGCCTCGTTCGCAACTATCCGGTGGACGGCGTGCAGCTTGACCGCATCCGCTACCCCGACGGCGGCGCGTGGGGCTACGACCCCAAGACCCTGGCCCGCTACCGCGCCGAGACGGGGGCAAAGGGCACCCCCGCCGCCTCGGACCCGCGCTGGCAGGCCTGGAAACGCGAGCAGGTCACGGCGCTCGTGCGCCGCGTCAGTCTGGAGGTCAAGGCCGTGCGCCCGACCGCCTGGGTCACCGCCGCGACCATCACCTACGGAGCGCCGCCCGCGCCGGGGGACCTCGCCGCCTTCCGCAAGTCGCGCACCTACACCGACGTGTTGCAGGACTGGCCGACCTGGATGCGCGAGGGCCTGCTGGACCTCAACGTCCTGATGAACTACAAGCGCGACGCGGTGGGCGAGCAGGGCGAGTGGCTGGACGGCTGGAACGCCTTTGCCGCCAGCGTGCGTGGGCGTTCGGAGGTCGCGGGCGGCACCGCGCTGTACCTCAACACGCCCGCCGTGACCGCGTCGCAGGCCCGGCGCACGGTCGCCACCGGGCTGGGATGGGTGGGCTACTCCTACCGCACGCCCACCCTGGACGTGTACGGCACCCGTCAGAGCACCGGGCAGGGGCTGGAAGCGATTCGCGCGGCCCTGACCGCGCCGGGCGGGGCGCTCGCGGGGCGGGTGGACTGGCAGGTCAAACCGCCGACGCTGCGGGGGCTCTCGGGGCGGATTGTCGGCACCACCGTGCCCGGAGGCCGCACGGTGGAGGCCGTGCAGGGCGGCAGGGTCATCGCCCGGACCACCACGGACGGCGGCGGGCACTACGGGTTCCTGACGCTTCCCGCCGGACCGGTGGAAGTCCGCGTGGGGGGGCAGCGCTGGGCCGAGGCGGTGCCGGAGGTCGGCGTGGTGCGCTTGCCCGATCTGCTGCTGCGGGATGCGGTGGCGGCTCCGGCGGCGAGTGGAAAGCGGTAGGGGACAGGGGACCTTGATTCGGTCTGCCCCTCCCCCCAGCCCCCTCTGCGGCGCAGCTCTCTGAGTCCCCGGAGGGAAGGGGGAGTAGCGCTGCGCTAGGCAAAGGTCGTCCCCCCATCCCCTTGCTTGGCCCGCCCCGTCCCCGTTCCCCCTTCCACGCCATCCTGCCGCCCAACCGAATGCCTCGGCGCGTCCGCGCCGAACGGCTCGTCTGCCTGGAACGTGGACTTGAGGTGTGGGGACGTTGAGATCGGCGGACACGGGAAAAAGAGAGCTTAAGCAGGGGCGGATCAGGGTCTGTCCTTTCCCCTTGTGTGAGAGGATGGGACTCGTAGAGCGGCGGAGCAGAGGGGGACCGCCCGCGCCGCTTGCCCCCTCCGGCACCCTCGCCCCCCGGACTCCAGCCGACGCCACCCCCCACCCCCGCTACACTCACCCCCATGACCACTCCCGCCACGGACGGTATTCCTCCCTTCGAGTTCCGGCAGACGCTGGGGCGGTTCGCCAGCGGCGTGACCGTCATCACGGCGGCGGACGGGGAGGAGCGGCGGGGCATGACGGCGAGTGCGTTCGTGTCGGTGAGCCTGGCCCCGCCGCTGATTCTGGTCAGCGTGGACCACCGCGCCCAGATGCACGCGCTGCTCTCGCGGCCCGAGGTGGGGCGCTTCGGCGTGAGCATCCTCTCGGCGGCGCAGCGCCCCCTCAGCGACCATTTCGCCGGACGCCCCGGCCCGGAGGAGGCGGTGCCGTGGTTTACCCACGAGGGCCTGCCCCTGATCGGCGGCAGCGTGGCGCAGCTCGTGTGCCGCAAGCAGGAGGTGATCGCGGCGGGGGACCACACCCTCTACCTGGGGCTGGTCGAGTACGCCCGCTACACCGACGACGACCCGCTGGTGTACTTCCGGGGCCAGTACCACGAGCTGGTCTGAGGAGCGCCCCGTGCCTCCCTATGCCCTGCAACTCGTGGTCGCCCTCGCCCTGGCGGGGCTGACCTTCTTCGTGTCGTATCCCTGGAGCATCGGGAGCGGACGCAGCGTGGACGCGCTGGACGCCTTCTTGCTGGTCTTCGCGCTGGTCAATCTGCGGCTCGCGTGGTCGGCCGCGAATACGGCGAACGGGGGCCGGGCGCCCGCGTGGTTCTTGGTGCTGGGGCTGGGAACGGCGGCCCTGATCGCCACTGGGATGATCGGGGCGCTCACTCCGCGCTGAGATGGCTTCGGAACACCCCGGCATCCGGGCCAAGCGAGCAGCCGCACAACCGGAGGTCGGGCGCTGAAGGAAACAGGCGGTGCCCTCCCGACGGTTCAGGAATCGGACGGAACCCGCAGGACGGGGTCGGCGGGCAGCGGCAGATCCTCCGGCCACTCGCCCGGCAGCGTGCCATCCAGCCCCCGCGCGGCCCGTTCCAGCGCGGCGTAGGCCCCGTTCCGTGCCCGCAGCACGTCGGGCGGGCCGTCCTCCACGACGCGGCCTCCCTCCAGCACGAGCACCCGGTCGGAGGTCCGCGCGAGGCTGAGGCGGTGGGTCACGATCAGGGCGGTGCGCCCCCGCATCAGCCGCCCCAGGGCCGCCACCACGACGGCCTCGCTCTCGGCGTCCACCGCGCTGGTCGGTTCGTCCAGCAGCAGCACGGTGGGCCGCGCCAGCAGCGTCCGCGCGATGGCGAGGCGCTGGCGCTGACCTCCGCTGAGGCGCACCCCGCGCTCGCCCACCACCGTCGCCAGACCCTGCGGGAGCGCCCGCACGAACTCCAGCGCGTAGGCGGCCTCCAGCGCGGCCTCGACCTCCGTGTCGGTCGCGTCGGGGCGGGCGTAGCGCACGTTCTCCAGCACCGTGTCGTGAAAGAGGAAGGTGTCCTGCAGCATGGTGACCGCGTGGGTCCGCAGGCTCTCCAGCGTGAGGTCGCGCACGTCTATCCCGTCGAGCAGCACCCGGCCCTCCAGGGGGTCATGCCCACGCGGAACCAGCGAGAGCAGCGTGCTTTTGCCCGCGCCTGACGCTCCCAGCACCGCCACCCGCTGCCCCGCCGGTATGGTGAGCGTCACGTCCCGCAGCACTGGGCGGGCAGGGTCGTAGCCGAAGGTCACGCCCTCGAAGCGGACTTCGCCCCGCGCGGGTTCGGGGAGGGGCCGCGCGTCCGGCTTCTGGGCCACCGTCACGGGCGCGTCCAGCACCTCGAAAACCCGCCGCCCGCTCGCCTCGGCGCGTTGCAGCAGGTCCCCGATATTCACGAGGTCGTCAATCGGGCCGTAGAAGTAGCGCCCATAGCCCCGGTAGGCCAGCAGCCCGCCCAGCGTGAACTGCCCCGCCAGGATCAGCCACGCGCCACCGCCCAGCATCAAGACGTTCCCGAAGTTCGCCACGAAGCGGGCCAGCGGAAAGGCGCGGTTGCGCAGGGCGACCGCCTTGACCTGTTCCGCGTACAGCTCGCCCGCGAGCGCGGCCACCCGCTGCTCCTCGGCCCGCTCCCGCGCGAAGCCCTGCACCACCCGCACGCCGCCCAGCCGGTCGGTGATGAGCGCGGTGAGGTCGCCCAGCCGGGTCCGCGCCGCGCGGTAGGCGGGCCGCACCGTGCGGGCGTAGCGCCGCAGCATCAGGGCGACGGCGAGCATGGGCAGCGTGACGAGCACGCCGAGAAGCGGTTGCAACGCGATGAAGATGGCGACCACCCCGATCAGGCGCAGGGCATTCGCCAGCACCGCGTCCGTGCCGCGCACCAGCACGTCCTGAATCGCGTCCACGTCCCCGGTCACGCGGGCGATCAGGTCCCCGGTGCGCTGCGACTCGAAATAGCTCGCCGACTGGCCCTGAAGCTTGCGGTACACGCTCAGGCGCAGGTCCAGCGTGAGCTGCTGCCCGGCCCGCTCCAGCAGCAGCCCGCGCCACGCCGAGAGCAGTTGTTGCAACCCGAACACGCCCACCAGCAGGGCGAGCTGTCCCCCGATGAAGGTCCAGTCCCGCGCCGGAATCCCCTGGTCCACCACCCGAATCCACACCAGCGGCGGGTACAGCTCGGCGGCCACGCTGCCCACGAGGAGCAGCAGTCCCCAGCCCACCGTGCGGCGGTAGGGCGTGAGCAGCCCGTAGAGGCGGCGGGTCACGCCGGGGCCGAGCGTGGCGGGGTCGGGGGTGGAAGGCACGGGACAGAGGGTAGCGCGGTCCTCACGGCGCAAAGGGGCACCCCCGTCCTATCCTGCCCCCATGACCCTGCCCGCCGCCCGCCCCGACGACCGCATTCCCGTCCTCGTGATCGGCGGCTTTCTGGGCGCGGGCAAGACGACGCTGGTGAATCACCTGATTCGCTCGCTCCCGCACCGCCTCGGCGTGATTGTCAACGAGTTCGGGGCAACGGGGGTGGACGGTGGCCTGATTGAGAGGTTGCAGGACGACGTGACCGAGCTGACCGCCGGGTGCCTGTGCTGCACGGGCCGCGACGATCTGCTGCGCTCGCTGGTGACCATCGGCATGCGGGAGCAGAAGCCCGACGCGGTGCTCGTCGAGCTGAGCGGGGTGGCCGACCCCACGCCCGTCCTGACCACCCTGCTGGAGCGGTCGGTGCGGGCGGCCTTCCGCGTCACCACCCTCGTCGCCGTGGTGGACGCCCGGCACGTCCTCCAGACCCTGCGCGAGCACCCCGAGGCGGCGCGGCAACTCGCCTACGCCAACGTGATCGTGCTGAACAAGACCGACCTCGCGGACCCGGTGCGCCTCGACCACGCGGAGGAGGTGCTGCGCGGGGTCAATCCCCTCGCCCGCGTGGTGCGGGTGGAGCGGGGGCAACTCGACGCCGACGCTCTGCTCGCCCGCGACGACTTCGACCCCCGCACCCTGGAGGGGGCCGCGCCCGTGGCCCACACGCCGGGCCTGACCTCCTTCACCCTGCGCTCGGACGCGCCGCTGGACCCCTACCGCTGGCAACGCTTCATGACCGACCTCATCCTCTCGCGCCCCGCCGAGGTGCTGCGGGTCAAGGGCACCCTCTCGCTGCTGGGGTACCCCCACCCGGTGCTGTTTCAGGCGGTGCGTGACCTGTTCACCGCTGACGCCTGGGAGGGCGAGCCGGGAGCGTCCGAACTCGTCTTTATCGGGCGGGGGCTGGACCGGGCGGAGTATGAGGCGGCGTTTGCCGGGTGCGTGGCGGAGCGGGCATAAGCGGCCCGTCACCGCGCCCGCCTAGCCTGGGACCATGCTCGCCAGCCTCTTGACCCTGACTGCCCTGAGTCTCCCTGCCTGGGACGCGCCGACCTGGGGAGCGCCCGTGAAGTCCGACACCCGTCCCGCGAATGCCCATGAGGCCCGCGTGTTTCTCACGGCCTATTGCCAGGGCCGCCCGGACTGCCAGGTCGAATTCCTGCCCATCGGAGAAAACGGCACGAAGATTCCGGCCGCGAACCGCCGCATTCCCGTCAACGTCGCTTACGGCAGTTTCACCCGTCCCGGCACCCAGGAAGTGCTGATGACCCTCTGCTACGCCCAGAGTGACGCCTGCGACGGCACCACCCTGCTGCGGCGCGAGGGCGGGCGCTGGAAGGCCGTTCACCACACGGAGGGCGTTTCCCCCAGCGAGTGCCTGAAGTTCCGCCGTTTCGACGGTCGGGGTCAGCTTGCCTGCCGGAGCAACGGCATGGTGATGTACGGTTCGACGCTGCGGTTGATCAGCGCCGACGGGAAGCGCGCCGTGCAGAAAGACCTACTGCCGGACGGCCTGGGCAACTGCGAGGCGCGGCCCATGCCTGTGACCCGCCTGGGCGACTGGCGCAAGCAGGACGTGAACGGCGACGGCCGCCCCGACCTCGTGGTGGACGTGTACCGCTACAGGCTGCACTTCGGAAAGCCCGGCTGCCTCCCCGGCGAGCCGGTCCGCGTGGACGGCGAGCGCGTGGTGCGCCGCTTCGCCATGTAGCCCTATCCTCGCCCCATGACCCTGCACCCGGACCTTCAGATGCCCACCCCTGGCGAACTGGACACGCTGACCCCCGAGGACCTGGCCGCCCGCATGAATGGCCTGTCGGGGACCCTGGGCGAACGGCTGGGCATCCAGCTTCTGACCGCCGCCCGCGAGCGCCTGACCGCCCGGATGCCGGTGGAGGGCAACCGCCAGCCCGCCGGACGGCTGCACGGCGGGGCCAGCCTCGCGCTCGCGGAGGAACTCGCCAGCGTGGGCACCTGGCTGAATCTGGACGTGCGGCGGCAAGTCGGGGTCGGCGTGGATGTGAGCGGCACCCATGTGCGCGGCGTCTCGGAGGGCTTTGTCACCGCCGAGGCCACCCTCGCCTACCGGGGCCGCACGGTGATGGTCTGGACCGTGGAGGTGCGCGACGAGCGGGGCCGGACCACCACGCTGGCGCGGTGCACCTGCAACGTGGTGACCCACGGAGGCTAAAGGGAGAGGGCCAGCCCCGGCGTTTGCCTGAGCTGGCCCCCGGTCCTCGGCCCTCAGCCGCCCAGCGCCCACCTGAAGCTGTCCCGCGCCCGCCCTTTCATCTCAGCCACTGCATCCCAGTCGGGAGCCGTGCGGGCGAGGGCCTGAGCGGTCAGCGCCTCCGCGTCGGGCGTGACGGGGTGGGCAGGTGCGCCCGCGTCCGCGCAGAAGCCCGCGACTTTGGGGTCGTAAGCCACGCCCGCAAAAGGGACCCCGGCGGCAGCGGCCAGGATGACCGCGTGCAGCCGCACCCCGACCACGAACCCGGCCCCCGCGATGGCGTCCAGCGCTTCTTGCGGGTCGCGGGTGCTCAGGACCTGATCGGCACCGAGGGCCTGCGCCGCCGCGTCATCGTGGCCCGGCATGAAGCTCAGGGCGGTGACCCGGCGACCTTCGGCCCGCAGCCGCCGCACCACCTCGGCCAGCGCCGGGGCTGCTGCCGTCACATCCCCGCGTGGGGCGACGATCACGTGGGCGGGGTCGGGCGTCAGGCCCGGCGTGGGCGTGAGCAGCAGTGCCGGGTCCCCGCCCAGCCGTCCCTCTAGCCCCAGCCCGCGCAGCGTCTCCAGGCTGCCCCGGTCGCGCACGATCAGGGGCACCCCTTTCAGGGCCGAGGCCACCTTGCGCCCCCCCTCCTCGCTGAGTGGGCCGACGCTCTGGTTGAAGACGACCACGCGCTTGCCCAGCGCCCGTGCCAGCCGGATCACGCCTAGGTAATAGGTCAGCGTGCGCCCACTCGTCCTGTCTTGCAGCAGGCCGCCGCCGCCCGAGAGCAGCACCTGGGAGCGGGCCAGCGCCCCGACGAGGCCCAGCGGCTGCATCCGGGGCGCACTCTCGCTCCCGTAAGTCCGCGCCGTTTCGCTGGGCGTGTTCGACAGCAGCAGCGGCGTGTGCCCGGCGGTCTTCAGCTCCCGCGTGATCGCCAGGGCGATGGCCTCGTCCCCGGTGTTCCCGAACCCGTAATACCCGCTGACGGCGACCCTCACGCCCGGCTCTCCCCGCTGGTTGCTGGCGCCTGGCGGCTGGCCCCTCTCGCGCCCCAGGTCTGCCACAGCCGCAGCAGGTACTTCACGACCGGAATGGCGATCAATCCCAGCAGCAGCCCTGCGCCCAGGCCGATAAAGCAGCGGGCGGCGCTGATCAGCAGCGGCGTGTGGAAGTGCGAGAAGGTGTTCAGGATGCTGGCCTGCCCCACCACGCCGCCCAGAATCAGCAGCGGGCTGAAGTACCCCGGCAACGCGCCACTCAGGCCCACGATGGCGAGCGGATGCCCGGCCAGTTCCTTGAAGCGGGGCCGCACGATGGAATCCTGAAGGCCCTGCCGCAACTGCGCCTCGGCGTCGCTCACGCCCACCGCGCTGACGTTGCCCCGGCGCAGGAACACCAGCGCGAAGACGGCCAGCCCCAGCCCCATCACGGCGATGTCGCCCAACCGGATAGGCGAGTTGTAAAGGTCCCGCGCGGTCTTCCTTAGGTCCTGCCGGGGCAGGAAGCTCAGGGCCACCAGCACCAGCGGCACCAGCAGGGTCAGGCCCACTCCCCGGAAGGGTTCCAGGCCCAGCACGCTCTCCCGGCTGGCTCCCAGCGCCGAGACGAACAACACGCCGACGAGTGACAGGCCCGTCGCCAGGAACCAGTCGGTCACCCGGCTGCGCCGCAGCACCAGTCCCAGCGCCGGAAAGGTCACGGCGGCGATCAGCGCCGCGCCCGCGAAGGGCTGGAACCCGTCCAGGCTGTTCAGCGCGAATGCCAGCAGGGTCACGCCCGCCATCACCAGCAGCCCCAGCCGGGGCAGCGGGAAGCTCAGCCCCAGCAGCAGGGCGGCGGCGAGCGGTCCCAGCAGGCTCAGCCAGCGCAGGGTGGCATTCGGTTCGTAGGGGCGCACCTCGGGCGTGCCCACCGTCAGGCCCGAGCGCTCCAGCAGCTCGGAGGTGCGGCGCAGCAGGGCCTCGGTCTCGTTCACGGTGGGGTAGGGCCGCAGGTACAGCAGGCGGTGGCCGCGCTCGCGGGCGGCGAGGTTGTACTTGCTGGCGACCTCCTCTGGGTTCAGGCGGTTTTGCCACGACGGGTTCATCGCAAAGGTCCGCACGCCTCCCCGGTCCTCAATCAGGGTGTCCAGGCCGCGCTGATCCGTGCCCTCCACCAGCGCGGGCAGGCGGCTCCCCATCGCCCGGTCAATCTGTGCCAGCCGCTCGGGCGTCCGCGCCCCGATCACCTCGTCCCCGGTAAAGGCGACGAAGGGCACGTCCGGCCAGTCCGCGCCGGGGGCCTTGACCGCCACGTCGTCGTAGGGGCGGTAGACGGTCACGAGGCCCTGCGCCTTCAGGTCCGCGATCAGCTTGCTGTTCGGCCCGGCGGGCAGGAAGCTGGGGTCGGTGGGCCACTCCAGCCACGTCTGCCCGGCAATCTGCACCTCCCGCGTGGGGATGGTGTAGCGCTCGGCCAATCCGTCCAGCGCTCCTGGCTTCAGCTCGCGCATGTAGACCCACTGCGGGTTGACCCCCTCGCCGGGGTTCTCGGCCGCGAGGTCCGCACCCCGCTTCACGTACAGTTCGCCGCGCTGCTCGCGGTTACCGATCACGTCCTCATAGACGGCGACCCCGTTGACGCCCAGCGCTTTGTAGCGGTCCAGCAGCGCCTGCGGGGTCAGACCCACCCGCTGCGCCTGCACCGCCAGCGCCGGGTAGTCCATGACCAGCGCGACCGTCTTCTCGTTCCGCTCGTAATTCACCCGATCCCAGGCCAGCCCCAGCGCCGGAATCAGCGAGAGCAGGATCACCCCCAGCAGCGGAAGCGTCAGGCGGTGGCGGCTCGCGGGCGGCAGCGGCGTGGCCGGAGCCAGCGCTCCCCCCGGTGCAGGCGGCGGCGTGAGGTCGGAGCGGACAGGCGGCGGCGGGGTCGGGGCGGGGTCGGTCACAGGGTCATCCTAGGGGGCGCGGGTGAGGGGAGAGGCGGGTGGGCGGCTGGGGCAAGGGGAGGCCGGGCGTCAGCGTGCCCGCCGGGAGTGCGGGGCGTCGTCCGCCGAAAGGGGGAGGGGAGGCCACGCCTCCTGGCCTGCCCGCCCCATCTCCCTTAAATCGTCGTGCGAATCCGCGCCGCGAGCATGTCCAGCGCGGGCTCGTTCATGCCGCCGTGCGGAATAATCACGTCGGCGTATCTCTTGGTGGGTTCCACGAAGCTCAGGTGCATGGGCCGCACGAACTCCAGATACTGAGAGATCACGCTCTCGGGGGTGCGCCCGCGCTCCTGGGTGTCGCGCAGCAAGCGGCGGATAAAGCGCACGTCGGCGTCGGCGTCCACGAAGACCTTGAGGTGCATCCGCTCCCGCACTTCCTCGTCGTACAGGGCGAAAAAACCCTCCAGCACGACCACAGGCGCGGGCAGCACCCGGCTGGTCTGGGCCGAGCGGGTGTGGTGGGTGAAATCGTACTCGGGCATCTCGATGGGCACCCCGGCCAGCAGCGCCCCCAGATGCTCGCGCAGCAGCACCCAATCAAAGGCCGCCGGGTGGTCGTAATTGGTCGTCAGCCGCGCCTCAAAGGGGATGTCGTCCTGGGCGCGGTAATAGTTGTCCTGGTTCAGGACAGCCACGCTGCCCGCGCCCACCGTCTCGATCACCCGCCGGGTCACGGTGGTCTTGCCGCTGCCCGAGCCGCCCGCGACGCCAATCACGAAGGGAGAGGTCACGCGCTCCTCCCGTACACCCCGGCGCCCGCCCCGGCGCCCAGGCTGCCGATCAGGTCGATGCGGCGCTCGGCCATGCGGCGGGCGATCAGATGGGGCGGCTTGCCGTACTGCTCGGCGGCGGTGGCGATGCGCGAGACGGTCGCGTACACCCGCTCGGCGGCCTGCTCGGGCGTCAGGGTGGTCGCGGCGGCGATCAGTCCGGCGGCATTGATGGCAAAGTCGGGCATGTACACGATTCCGGCCTCCCGCACGGCGGCCTCGCCCTGGCGGGAGAGGGGGTGGTGTTCGCCGCCCGCGATCAGGCGGCATTGCAAGCGCGGCACGTCCGCGCTGCGAATGGAGTGCCCGTAGCCGCACGGCGAGAAGATGTCGCAGGGCACGTCGAACAGCTCCTGGGCGGACACCACGCTCACCCCGTCGAGGGCCTCGGCGAGCGCCTGCGCCCGCTCGGGGCGGGTGTCGGCCAGGGTCAGGCGGGCACCCTCGCGGTGGAGGTGCCCGGCGAGCGTGCGGCCCACCGCCCCCACCCCCAGGATCGCCACCCGCACCCCGCGCATGCTCTCGGAGCCCAGGGCGTGCCGGGCGGCGGCCTTCATGCCCCGGTACACGCCGTAACCCGTCACGCTGCTGGTGTCGGTGTTCACGCCCAGGGTGGCGGGCGTCTCCTGGGCGACAAAGGCGATGTCGGTGGGCGTCACGCCGATGTCCTCGGTGAGCACCACCCGCGACTCCAGCGGCCGCACCTGCCGCCCCAGCGCCCGGAACAGCGCCTCGCGGGCGTGCGGGTCGTCCACGCCCTGTTCGGGCAACATCAGCACGCACGCGCCGCCGCCGTAGTTCAGCCCCGCCAGCGCCGCCTTGAGGGTCAGGCTCTCGGAGAGGGCCAGTGCTCCGCGCAGCGCCTCGGTCTCGTCAAGGGGCCGCAGCCGCACCCCGGCGATGGCCGGACCCAGCACCGTGGAATGAACCGCCAGCGCCGCTTTCAGGCCGCTGGGCGCATGGTGAAGCAGCGTCAGCGCCTCGTGGCCCCGCGCCTGCATCTCGTCAAATATCTGCATTCGGACTCCTCGCCGCGTTCGCCGCGGCAACCCCCGTAGGGTAGCAAGGCGTGGGGCGGGGAGACGGGCGGCAGGTGTCCCATTCGGGAGAGAGCACGCTGAGCAGGCCAGGCTTCCTCTCCCTCCCTCCTTGTGGGGGACCCGTAGAGCGGCTTGCAGAGGGCCGGGGAAGGGGATGGCGGGCGAGGCTCACCCTCTTTCCAGACGATCGTTTCAGACGAGCGCCGCTCCCACCCGCCAGCGCCGCGAGACGTCCCGCCCCACCTGGCCCCCACGCTCTGAAAGAAGCCTGTCAGGGGGCAGGCGTCACCCTGGGACCGTATGCAAGGCAGTGGCAACCTGGCGCCCGCCCCACGCGGCGCCCGAAGGGGGACATGAATGGAACGGATTGCTCCGCTCGCCAAGATTCTGGCGGAAGCGAACGGCATCGAGTGGCAGCACCTGGATGGCAGCGGCGAAGGCGGCATGATCGTCGAGCAGGACATCCTGAATTACCTCACCCGCATCATGAGCGGGGAGGAAGAACCGCCCGCCACACCCGTCGATGCCCCCCCGCCCGAGTGGACGGGCACCGAACTGCCCCCCGGCGGCGGCCTCCTGGCCCCCGGCATGCCCAGCATGGACATGCTCAGCAGCGCGGGCGTGGATTCGGACCTCGCCGCCCTCGTGGGCCAGCCCGCCCCTGTGTCCCCTATGCCCGCCCCCGAGGCGAGCCTGCCCGAGGTCAGCCTGGAAGACGAGGCGATGGAATTCGAGCTGGAAGACGAGCCGGAGACCGTGGCCCCCGCGCCCGAGCCTGCCCCCTTCGCGGCGGCGAGCGAACCCGTGGACGTGACGCCCGTCACCCCGGCCATTCCCATGCCGAGCTTCAGCGGGCCGGTACCCACCCCGGCGGCGGCCAGCGAACCCGTCACCCCGGAACCTGCCGCCCCCGCCGCGGCGGCTGCCGCGACCGGCGGCGTGATGGGCGGTCTGGGAGGCCTGCTCTCGCGCCTGTACCAGAAGCCCAGCCAGGATCCGGCCCCCGTCACCCCCGCGCCGCCCGAGCTCCAGCCGACGGCCCCCGCCTTCACGCCCGCGCCCGTCTCGCCCTTCTCGGCACCCGTGGCCGAGGCCGCTCCGGCCGAACCGACCCCGGTTGCCCCCACCTTCACCCCGACGCCCCAGCCCGAGGCCACCCCCGAGCCTGAGGCTATCCCCGCCCCCCTGCCGGAGGTCGCCGCTCCCGAGGTGGTCGAGGAGCTCGCCGCCGAGCCGCTGGCAGAACCCGCTCCTCTGCCCACGGCGCCCGTGCAGCCTGAGCCGACCGAGATCGAGCCCACCGCGCAGCCCGAAGCCCAGCCCGAGCTTCAGCCTGTACCCACACTTATCCCCGCCGCGCCCGTCCGCGAGGCCGTGTGGTTCGGTCCCTACCTGCGCCGGGACGGGAATGTGGCCCCCACCCTGGAGCTGTGCCGCCAGCTTGCCGGGGCGCTGGGGCAGGACGTGCCGCTCGCGCTGCTCGTGGCCCGCGCCGCGCAGCGCCACGCCGAGATGCTGGAGCTGGGCACCGTCGGCGTCTACCGGGTGGGCGGCGAGCAGGCCCGCCCCGTGCAATCGGGCAGCCTGCGCGAGGCCCTCGCCGCGCTCGACGGCGACTTCGCTGGAACGCCCGACCTCCTCGTGACCGACGCCGGGGCGCTGGACCTCGACGAGCTGCACCTGCCGCACGCCCTCACCCTCAGCGTGGGCCGCGTGCAGGACGGCCGCACCGCCCTGACCCTCAACGGGCCGGTGGACCCCGCTCAGGGCGCCCGCTTCCTGGCAAGCGTGGCAGCCACGCTGGAGGAGCCGATCATCTTGGTGATCTGAAGTCGCCAGGAACCAGTCGCCAGCGGGAACGCTCTGCTGGCGACTGGCCGCTGGCTGCTTTCCTCTCCCAGCGGGCTACACTGGGGCACGGTGCCACGCGCCGTGCTTTTTTTTGGCCCCAGGCCAGGGAGGGGCAAGTCTGAGCGCGTGGCAGGAGGCTGCAATGCCGGGAATCGCCATCATCGGGGCGCAGTGGGGAGACGAGGGCAAGGGCAAGATCACCGATTTTCTGGCGCCGGAGGCCCGCTACGTGGTGCGCTATCAGGGCGGGGCCAACGCGGGGCACACCGTCACCGCAGGGGGACAGACCTTCAAGCTCAACCTGTTGCCCAGCGGCGTGCTGCACGAGGGTGTGGTGAGCGTGCTGGGCGACGGCATGGTCATCGACCCCGAGAAGTTCCTCGCCGAGCGCCAGAGCCTGCTCGCGGGCGGCCTCTCGCCCGAGCTGCGGATCAGCGACCGCGCCCACCTCGTGCTGCCGCACCACAAGTATGTGGATGGCCGGGGGGATTTCGTGGGGACCACTGGGCGCGGCATCGGCCCCGCCTACGCGGACCGGGCGCGGCGGGTGGGATTGCGCTTCGGGGACCTCGCCGACGAGGGCACGCTCCGCGAGCGCGTCGCCCGGCTGCTGGAGGCCAAGCCCAACTCCACCCGTGACGCGGGCTGGGCCACCGTGGAGGACGCGCTGGGCTACCTGCTGCCCATCCGGGACGCCCTGCTGCCCTTTGTCAACGACACCGGCTCGGACCTGCGCCGGGCGATCCGGGAGGGCGAGAACGTGCTGTTCGAGGGGGCGCAGGCCACCCTGCTCGACCTGAACTACGGCACCTACCCCTTTGTCACCAGCAGCCACCCCACCGTGGGCGGCATCCTCGTCGGAGCAGGCGTGAACCACCGCGCCGTCAATCAGGTGTACGGGGTCGCCAAGGCCTTCAACACCCGCGTGGGCCACGGTCCCTTTCCCACCGAGGTCTTCGGCGAGATGGAGCGGCGGCTGCGCGGCGACGGCTCGCAGCCCTGGGACGAGTTCGGCACGACGACGGGCCGCGCCCGCCGGGTGGGCTGGCTGGACCTCAAACTGCTGCGGTATGCCGCCGAGGTCAACGGGCTCGACGGCCTGGTGATCAACAAGATGGACATTCTCGCGGGACTGGAGACGGTCAGGGTCTGCGTGGCCTACGGCTCGGAGGGCCAGCCCGTCTACCGCGACCTCCCCGGCTGGGCCACCACCGAGGGGGCCACGAGTCGCGAGACGCTGCCCCGTGAGGCCCAGGCCTACCTCGACCTGATCGAGGAGACGGTGGGCGTGCCCGTCGTGATCTTCTCGTGCGGCCCCGCCCGCGAGCAGACCTACGGCGCCGTGAGCTGGGGCTGAGGGCTGGCCGCTTCTCCCACAGTCCCCCCCCGCCCGCCGGGCCTACACTCGGCGCATTCACTCGCGGCGCCTGCGCGGCGCGGAAGAAGGAGCGATCCCACCTTGACCATTCCACCCACCATCAGCGCCGCCGACGAGCGGCTGGAAGTGCCGGGGCTGCGCGACCTGACCGAAGGCTGGCTCGCGGCCATCGGGGAAGACCCGGAGCGCGAGGGCCTGCAAAAAACCCCGCAGCGCGTCGCCAAAGCCTGGGCCTTCCTGACCGCCGGGTATGGCCGCACCCTCTCGGACGCCGCCGGGGACGCCGTGTTCGCCGCCGAGGGCAGCGAGATGGTGATCGTCAAGGACATCGAGTTCTATTCGATGTGCGAGCACCACATGCTGCCCTTTTATGGCCGGGCGCACGTGGCCTATATCCCCGACGGGCAGATTCTGGGCCTGAGCAAGTTCGCCCGCATTGTGGACCTGTACGCCCGGCGCCTTCAGGTGCAAGAACGCCTGACCACCCAGATCGCCGACGCCCTGGGGGAACTGCTCGCCCCGCGCGGGGTGGCCGTGCTGCTCGAAGGCGTTCACCTGTGCATGGCGATGCGCGGGGTGCAAAAGCAGAACTCGTCGACGACCACGAGCGCCATGCGCGGGCTGTTCAAGGACGACGCCCGCACCCGCGCCGAGTTCATGAGCGCGGTGCAGACCTCCCTGCGTGGGCGCTGACCCCCCCCAGAGAGGGGCAGTCTAAAAAGAGGAAAAAGCCACGTTGTGGAGCAGAAAACCTGGCATTGGGGCGAGCGCTGCGGCAGAATGGGGGGGCACGCGGGGCGGCGGGAGAACAGCTTCTGCCGCTCCTCCCTTTTCCTGACGGTCCGGTGGCCCCCTTGACATGACTTCCCTGCTGCTCAACTTCTGCCTCCTGATCGCCTGCGCCTTCGGCTTCAGCCTGACCTACCGCGAGTGGCCGGTGCGCCGCAGCGCCGCCGAGCACACGCTGCGGCTGGTGCTGGCGGCGGGGACCACGTGGCTGCTGGCGGTGTACAGCATGGAACTCGGTCCCTTCCGCGTCGACCTGCGGTACGTCCCGGTAGCGCTGGTCACGCTGTATTTCGGTCCATTGCGGGGAGCGCTGGTGGCCGCGCCCATGCTGGTGTGGCGGCTGCTGGACAATGCCGATCCGGGCGTGGCACCGGTGGTGGTGCTGCATTTCCTGAGCGTGCTGGGCCTGAGCACGCTGCTGCGTTCACGGCTTCCCACGTTGCAGACCGCCCTGCGTTGGCGCGACCTGTGGCTGACCGCCCTGCCCTTCCTGGGCGTGGGGTGGGGAATGCTGCTGACTCCCGAGGGCCGGGAGGCCTTCGCGCTCTCCTATCCCCTGCGGCTGCTGCTGGGGGGGTTGGGGCTGGCCGCCGTGCTGCTGATTCTCCAGTCCCGGCTGCGGCTGCTGCACCTGGCGCACACCCTGCGCACCCAGGCCCACACCGATCCGCTGACCGGGCTGCCCAACCGCCGTCAGTTCGACCGCGACCTCGCGGCGCTGGGCACCGGGGGCCACCTCGCGCTGCTGGACCTCGACCATTTCAAGGCCGTGAACGACCGTTACGGGCACAGCGGCGGGGACCGGGCGCTGCGGCAGGTGGCCGGGCTGCTGCGCGACCTGGGGGCCGACGGGGTGCAGGCTTACCGGGTGGGAGGTGAGGAATTCGCCCTGCTGGCCGGGGCGGCGGACCGGGGGCGGCTGGGGTCAGGGATAGGAAAGCTGCGCGTGCGCCTGGGGCGCGGCGACCCCCCCTGGGGCACGCTGACACTCTCGGCGGGGCTGGCGACCCGCTTGCCCGCCGAAGCCGAGGGCGACCTGCTGCGCCGCGCCGATGAGGCCCTGTATCTCGCCAAGACCAACGGGCGCGACCAGCTTGTGGTCTGGACCCCGCGCCCGGCCCAGGCCTCCCCGGCGGGCCGCCCGGTCCCCACCGACCCGCCGCAGCCCCGGCACTCGGTGTGGCAGGCGCTGCGGACCACGGTGGGGCTGCTCGCCGGACGCCGCACCCTGAGTGACGAGGACTGGGCCGAGGTGCTGAGCCACGCCGTGAACGCGGTGGACGGGGCGGGCTGCGGCACCCTGGATATCCGCGAGGGCCGGGGCTTCCGGGTGGTCGCCGCGCACGGCTACGGCCCCGGACTGGTGGGCCTGACCCTGAGCGAGGCGTCGCAGCAACGCTGGTATGGCGGCTCCCTCGCCGCGTGGCGGGCCGGGGAGGCCCGCGTGGTGCGCGGCGAGAGCCTCGCGCGGGCCTACGCCGAGTCGGACGCCGAGTTGGACTCGCCCGAGGCCCGGCTCCTCAGCGACGTGGGCCGCCGCCAGGAGGTGCGGGCCAGCCTCTGCCTGCCGGTGGTGCTGGAAGGAGAGGTGGTCGCGCACCTCAACCTCGACGCGCTGGCGCCGGGCGGGGACTTCGGGCCGCAGGCGGCCGGGGACGCGGTCCTGTTTGCCCAGCAGATCGCCGCTCTGCTGCACCTGCAGGAACGCTGGAATGAGCTCTCCCGGCTGGTCGAGCTGCACACGTCGCTGGGCGCGGCGCCCGAGGGCACGCCCCTGGAAGACCACCTGACCCGCGCGGCGCAGGACCTCCTGCGGGCCAAGTACGCCCTGCTGCTGCGCCACGACGATCCCAGTGGCACCCTGCACTCGACCGGGACCGAGCGCCACGACCCGCCGCTGGGACCGGTCGAGCTGCCCCGCGGACAGGGCCTCGCCTGGGCCGCACTGACGGCCCGGCGGGTGCTGCGGGTGCCTGACCTTCAGACTGACCCGCGTATCTTCCGCCGCGAGCGGCTCGGGGGGGGCGCGATGATGGCGGTGCCGCTGCTGAGCAGCCAGGACGAACCGCTGGGCGCCCTGATCCTGATCCGCGAACCCGAGCGGCCCTTCGGGGAGGCCGACGAACACCTCGCCCTGCTGCTGGGCAGCCTCGCCGCCCGGCTGCTGGAGCGCGACGCCCACCTCGGGGACCTGCGGGCCACCCTGGACGCGGCGCTCGAAACCCTGGGGGTGGCGGTCGAGCTGCGCGACTTCGAGACCCAGGGCCACACCGAGCGGGTCACCCACCTCGCCCTGACCTTCGGAGCCGCGCTGGGATTGCCCGCCGGGCGCCTGCTGGGGCTGCGGCAGGGAGCCGCCCTGCACGACATCGGCAAGCTGGGCGTGCCCGACGCGGTGCTGCTCAAGCCGGGACGCCTGACTCCCGAAGAACGCCTGCTGATCGAGACCCACGCCCCGCGCGGGGCCGAACTCGCGGCCCGCATCCCCTTCCTGCACCCCGAGGCGCATGGGGTGGTCCGCTCGCACCATGAGCGCTGGGACGGTACTGGCTACCCCGACGGCCTGCGCGGCGAGGGCGTGCCGCTGCTGGCCCGCATCTTCGCCCTGTGCGACGTGTACGACGCCCTGACCAGCGACCGCCCCTACCGTGCGGCCCTGTCCCCCGAAGAGGCCCTCGCCATTCTGGAAGCCGGGCGCGGCACCCAGTTCGATCCGGCGCTCACGGACCGCTTCGTGGCCTTGCAGCGGGCCGGGAGGTTCGGGCCGCCCGGGGTCTTGCCCACCCGCGCCCCCTGCGGCGAGTCCCTGTCCCCCCTCCCGGAGCGGTCCGTCGCGGGAGAGGACTGATACGGATTCTGGCCCAGCGGTTCCAACACCTGTTCAACCCGAGCGGACCTGCGAAGCAGAGCGGGAAAGATCAAAACGGTGGTCGGGAAAGGAGTTCTCCCCTGCGCCCTCCCGACGGGAGATGGGGATGTGAAGAACGCGGCCGCCTTTGCCGGAGGCGACCGCGTTCGCTGAAGCTGTTCAGGTCCCGCTCTTGGCGCCCGGTTCTCCCGTCAGCCGCAGGGCGGCCGCGTGCAGCATCCGCGCTCCCGTCACCAGGCTCTCTTCGTCGATGGTGAAGCGGGGGTGGTGGTGCGGCCAGCGGCTGTCGGCCTCGTCGCTGCCCGAGCCGACGTTGAAGTAGGCACCGGGCGCCTTCTCCAGGTAGGCGCTGAAGTCTTCGCCGCCCATGGTGGGCTGGGCCTCCTGAAAGTGCTCCGGCCCCACCGTCTCCAGCGCGATGTCGCGGAGTTGCGCGGCCACCCAGTCGGTGTTGATCAGGGGGCGGTAGCCGAACTCGTACCCGAAGTCGTAGCCCGCTCCGTGCGCCTCGGTCACACCCTTCACGACCCGCTCGATCAGCTCCGGCGCCCGCTGCCGCAGCTCGGGGTCGAAGGTCCGCACCGTGCCCATCAGGGTCGCCGTGTCGGGGATGACGTTGTGGGTGGTGCCGCTCTGGAAGTAGGTGATGGAGACGACCAGCGCGTCGAGCGCGGCCACATGGCGGCTCACGACATGCTGGAGGTTGGTCACGACCTGGGCGCCCACCGCGATGGGGTCCACCGTCTGCTCGGGGTGCGCCCCGTGCCCGCCCTTGCCCTTCACGGTGATGTGGACGGTGTCCGGCGCGGCCATGAACGCCCCCGGCTTGACCACGACCAGCCCCGCCGGAAGCTGCGAGTTGAGGTGCAGGCCCGTCACCACGTCCACCCCGTCCATCAGGTCCGTCTCCATGACGAGTTCCTCGGCGCCGCCCGGCCCGATCTCCTCGGCGTGCTGGAAGATCATGCGGACCTCGCCAGGCACCTCTCCCGGATTCTCGGAGAGCAGGCGGGCGACCCCCAGCAAGATCGCCGTGTGGCCGTCGTGCCCGCAGGCGTGCATCGCGCCGGGGCGCTGCGAGCGGAACTCGAAGGTGTTTTCCTCCTCCATCGGCAGCGCGTCAATGTCGGCCCGCAGCAAGAGCGTGCGCCCCGGCTGGCCGCCCCTGAGGACCGCCAGCACGCTCGTCGCGGTGGGGCGGGTCACGGTCAGGCCGGGCATCTTCCGCAGTTCAGCCTCAATGAAGTCGGCGGTGTCGTGCTCGTGAAAGCCGACTTCGGGATTCATGTGCAGGTGCCGCCGCCACGCGACGAGTTGCTCCCGCAGGTTCATCACAGGGTCCTGGGTTGTGGTCATGCCCCAGTCTAGGGCGCCGGGGCGGTCCCTGCCGCCCAGCGGGGGGAGGGTGAAGGGAGGTCAGCCCGGCCTCAGCAACTTTTGTGCCCCCCGTGCCGTAATGGGAAGCATGAAAGCACGCCGCTCCTCCGGCAACCTCGGCAAGCTGATGGTCTATGCGCCCGTGATCCTGCAAGTCGTCTCGGCGATGCGCCGCCAGCAGATGGCAAAGCGCGGCAAGTACACCAAGCTCCGCAAGCGCGACCGCGCCTTCGACTTCGTGCTCTCGCAGGCCGAGCGCCGACTCGGTGGCAAGAAGACCAAGCGGCGCGGCTGGTTCTGAGCCAGGCCCGTTCCCACGAGAAGCGCCCCCGCCCGAGTGGACTGGGGGCGCTTCTCGTCGGTGTGTTATGCCGCCATCTGACGGCACAGCGCCTCGCAGCGGCGGCAGGCCTCGGCGCACACCCGGCAGTGCTCGTGGTGCCCGGCGTGGCGCTCGCATTCCTCGGCGCAGCGGGCGCAGGCTTCGGCGCACATCCGGCAGGCCTCCGGGTGTAGGTCGCTCGCCCGCATCAGCAGCCGGGCCGTGAACGCGCAGGCGTCGGCGCAGTCGCGGTCGCGGCGGATGCACTCGGCCATCATCGTTACGTCCTGTTCGTCCAGGCAGGCTTCCGCGCACATCTCGCAGGCCCGCAGGCAGGCGAGGCAGGCGTCGAGGCACTCTTGCATGAGCTGGATGTTGAGGGGCTGGGTCATGGTGGAGACCTCCTGGCCCTACCGTTCACCGCTACCGGGCCGGGCGGATGGGGCGGACCTTTAGCGCGGCTTCAGGGCCTGCGCCAGCCGGGTCAGCACTTCCTCGCCGCGCTCGTAGCCGGGGCGCACGAAGACCATCGCCATGTTGTCCCAGTCCTGCACCGCCGCGATCTCCTGCCCGCCGCCTTCCAGCTTGAGGTGCGGGTAGGCCCCGTACTCCACGAAGCAGCCGAACTCGGCGGCCACGTCCTCCAGCGCCCGCGTATTCGCCTCGTCCCAGCGGATCAGGTAGGGGAGCAGGAAGGCGGGCTTGCCGCAGCTTCCGCCGAGTCCCACCAGCGGCAGCCCCGCCACCTGCGGCACCTCGTCGCGCAGGCGGGCGCGGTCCAGAAAGGCGGCCCGGTCGCGCACCTGCGCCGGGGAGGTCTTGAGACTCGCCACGTAAGGCCCCACGTTCAGCTTCGCCATGGGGGCAGGCTAGCCAAACGTGGGGCGGGGGAGGGGGGTCATACCAAGTTGCGGTGAGTCGAAGACGAACCCGAGCAGAGCGAGGAGCAAAGAATACCGGCTGGCGGCGATGGGAGAACATCCGGCGCTTTCTCGAATGCTCTGGAATCAGAGCAAGTCGGTATCAGGCCGCGACGGGCTTCAGGTCCGGCCTTCCCTGGGGCGGCTGGGGAGCCAGCGGGGGCCGGAAGCCGCGCAGCCGCAGCGCGTTGGTGAGCACGAAGACGCTGCTCAGGCCCATCGCGGCGGCCGCCAGCACGGGCGAGAGGGTGATGCCCCAGTTTGAAAGGACGCCCGCCGCCACCGGAATCAGCAGCACGTTGTACGCGAAGGCCCAGAAGAGATTCACCCGAATATTCCGCAGCGTGGCCCGCGACAGCGCGACCGCGTTGGGCACCCCGCGCAGGTCGCCCGACATCAGGATCACGTCGGCGGTTTCGACCGCCACGTCCGTCCCGGTGCCGATGGCGACCCCCACGTCGGCCCGCGCAAGGGCCGGAGCGTCGTTGATGCCGTCCCCCACGAAGGCGACGGTGCGGCCACCCGCCTGAAGCTCGGCCACCGCGTCCGCCTTGCCCTCGGGTAGCACCTCGGCCAGCACGCGGGTTACGCCGACCTCGCGGGCGACGGCCTCGGCGGTGGCGCGGGTGTCCCCGGTAATCATGGCGACCTCGGCCCCCTGCGCCTGCATGGTGCGGATCGCCTCGGCGCTGCCCTCGCGCACCGGGTCGGCCACGCCGATCAGCCCGGCCAGCACGCCGTCCACCGCCACGAAGACGGGGGTGCGGCCCCGTGCGGCCAGCGCGTCGGCCTGCGTTCCCAGGTCGCCCAACTCCAGCCCCAGCCGCGCCATGTACCGCGCCGCGCCGACCTCCACCCGGCGGCCCTCCACCGTGGCCCGCAGGCCGTAGCCGGGCACAGCCTCAAAGTCGGAGGCAGTGGGGACGCTCAGGCCCCGGTCCCGCGCCGCCCGCTCAATCGCCCGCGCCAGCGGATGCTCGGAGGAGCTTTCTGCCGCCGCCGACAGCCGCAGCAGCTCGTCCTCGCTAATGGCAGAGGGCTGACCGCTGACCGCTTCCGTTACCTCCGGCGCCCCCCGCGTCACCGTCCCCGTCTTGTCCACGGCGACGACCCCGGCGCGGCCCAGGCCCTCCAGCGCGGCCCCGGTGCGGAACAGCACGCCCATCTGCGCGGCCTTGCCGCTGCCCACCATGATGCTCACCGGGGTGGCGAGGCCCATCGCGCAGGGGCAGGCGATGATCAGCACGGCGACCGTGTGCACCAGCGCGTTCGCCAACGCCCCCTCCCCGCCGACCAGCATCCAGGCCAGAAAGGTCAGTGCGGCGATCACCAGTACCACTGGCACGAAGACGGCGACGACCTTATCCGCGAGGCCCTGAATGGGCGGGCGGCTCGCCTGCGCTCCCTCCACCAGCCGGATGATGCGCGACAGAGCGGTGTCGGCCCCTACCCCGGTCGCCCGGAAGGTCAGGGCGCCGTTGCCGTTCACCGTGCCACCCGTGACCTTAGCGCCAGGGATTTTCTCCACCGGGACAGGCTCGCCCGTCAGCATGGACTCGTCTACGTAAGAGCGGCCCTCCACGACCTCGCCGTCCACCGGCAGCCGCTCGCCCGAGCGCACCAGCACGAGGTCGCCCAGCCGCACGTCGTCGGCGGCAACTTCCAGCACCTCGCCCCCGCGCTGCACCCGCGCCGTGTTGGGCTGGAGGGCCAGCAGGGTCCGCATCGCCTCGCTGCTCCGGCCCTTGGCAATCGCCTCGAACAGCTTGCCCAGCAGGATCAGGGTGATGACCACCGCCGACGCCTCGTAGTAGACGTGGGCGCTGCCGGGCGGGAAGAGGCCAGGGGCCAGCGTCACGAGGAGCGAGTACCCGAAGGCGGCGGTCGTGCCCAGCATGACGAGGGTGTTCATGTCGGGTGAGCGGTGTTTCAAGGCAGCCCAGCCCGTGCGGTAGAAGCGCAGGCCGGGGCCGAACTGCACCGGAGCGGCGAGGGCCAGCATGATCCAGTTCAGCGTCCGCTCGCCCACCGCGCCGAGCAGCCAGTGGTGCAGCGGCGCGTACAGCATGGGCACCATCGCGATCAGGAACAGCGGAATGCTGAAGGCTGCCGCGAAGGTCACGTCCCGCCGCAGCGCCGCGATCTCGGCGGCCTTGCGCTCGCGGTCGGCGTCGAGGCGGGATTGGGCCTGGCTGGCCTCGTCGGGCACGTCGTACCCGGCCCCGCGCACGGCATCCCGCAGGGCGGCGGGGGTCGTCGCGGCGGGCAGATAGGTCACGGTGGCCCGCTCGGTGGCGAGGTTGACCGAGGCGTTCAGCACGCCTTCCGTCTTGCCCAGCGCCCGCTCGACCCGGCCCACGCAGGCCGCGCAGGTCATCCCCTCCACCGGGAAGGAGAGTTCGGCGGTGCGGGCCTCGTAGCCCACGTCCTCCACCTGCTGGACGAGCGCGGCCGGGGTCGTCCGGGCGGGGTCGAAGGTCACGGTCGCCCGCTCGGTGGCGAGGTTCACGACGGCGTTTTCCACACCGTCCACCTTCTTGAGGCCGCGCTCGACTCGCCCCACGCACGCCGCGCAGGTCATCCCGCCGATGTCGAGGTCGAGGGTCTTGGTGTCCATACGCTCAGCCTATACCCTCCGGGGGGGGATCGCAAGTAGAGCAAGCTCGTATTCTTACCGCTCTATCCAAGCCTGACCGCTTTCTTAGTGGTTCACGACCAATCTTTTCTTGACACCCTCCCCCCCTGGGTCTATCCTGAATCCATGACCACTGAACTGACCATCTCCGGAATGAGCTGCGGGCACTGCGTCAAGGCCGTGGAGGGGGCGCTGAAGAGCGTTCCCGGCGTGCAAGGCGTGCAGGTGGACCTTTCGGCGGGCAAGGCGACCGTGCAGGGCGAGGCCGAGCAGGGGGCGCTGATCGCCGCCGTGAAGGAAGAGGGTTACAACGCCAGCGTCGCGGGCTGAGGCCGTGGCTCCGGCACCGCAGGACGAGGGAGAGGGGATGGGCGCCGCCGCCCACTGCCATCCCGAAAACAAGCTCTGTATGCCCGAAGACGCCCGCCGCCGCGCGGCCCGGCGCCTGAGCATCGCGCGGGGGCATCTGGATTCCATCGTGCGGATGCTCGACGAGCCGGACGTGTACTGCGTGGACGTGCTGCGACAGATCAAGGCCGTGCAGGGCGCCCTCTCCGGTGCGGGCGAGGTCGTCTTGCGCGGCCACCTCGAAGCCCACGTCGCCACTGCCCACGAGCGCGGGGACACGCTGGAGATGGTCGAGGAGTTGATGGAGGCGCTGAAGTACCGGTAGACGACCGTACGCGGTGAGGGTTCTTCCTCCCGCGCACGGTCGTCTACGTTTTGGGACCCGTGTCGCGGCCCCGATCTGTTCAATCAGTCGCCGTCTTCACGAAGAGCACGCCGTTCGTGAGGGGCAGATGTTGCGCTCCGAGGGGAAAGTATCCCGCCTGGGGAGGAACGCCGGTCCTCGGGGCCAGGTGATCTGGGAGTGAGGCGGTCAGTGTCCCGGAGGTCACCAGGGAGACCGGACCCGCCAGCGTCATCAGGGCGCCCTCCAACGTGTCCGGAGCGGGTTCCCCGATGCCTTTCGCGGGGGCTGAACCCAGGTCGCTCGCTACAAAGGCGTACTGCTGGCCGAGGCGAATGCTGACGTGCGCTCCCGCGCTCCACCATTCCACCCTCATTCCCAGACTGGGAAGCGTCACCGCGCTGACGTGGCGTTGCAGGTGGGCGTTATGGGCAAAGACCAGGGTCGGCCCACGCTCCCCCTCGCGTTCCGCGACGGCGCTGAGGTTGTCGGCCATCATCAGGTCGCGCAACGCCAGCATTCGCGCCACACGGGTGGGCGCGGGGTCGGCGACGACTGCGTGATAGCGCAAGAGGCCTGTTGCCGTGCGGGCGTGCAACTGCGCCTCCCAGAACCCTGGGTGGGCGGCCAGCCCCGGCGTCTCGGTCCGCAGGAGGCTGAACAGGTCGTCGGCCAGGAGCCGGAGTTGCCGGGCCTCGCCGCTCTGCCCGGTGGACTGGGCCGCGTCCATCCCCGCCGCCGGATTGGTCCAGCGGGCATCTTCCCCGCAGAGGTCGTCGATGGTCGCTGAGTCCACGGGCAAGTCACCGAGCTGCGTGGTCAGGAAAGCGTGCAGGGCGAGCAGGCTGGCGCGGGGGCTGGCCGCCCAAAGGTTCTCCAGCGGCGCGTCGAAGCCGTAGAAACGCAGGTGATCCTCAGGTGCGCGGCCCGCATTGAAGTCCCGCATCCACTGGACGAGGTCCCGGTTGGCCTTCACGGCGCCGAAGCCGTGGCTGAAGCCCGTCTGCATCACTTCATCCAGGCGGCCCTGACCCGCCGTGACATGGGCATTCACCCGCAGGCCAGCGATCACGTCACTCTCGATGGCGATGGACCGGAAGCCGTGGTCCTCGGCCAGCGTGCGGAAGATGCGGTTGCGCCACGCTGGGAAGGCGTCCAGGCCGTGCGTCGGCTCCCCCAGCGCGAGAAGACGCGGCGCGGCGGGCAGGGTGTCCAGAAAGCAGGAGAGGGCAGAGTGCGGCTCGGTCATGTCCCAGCCGATCTGAAGCGGGGAATGATGGGGCATGGGGGGCTCCTTTGCCACAGGGGGCGCCCGCTCTGGCCCCCTCAGCATTCCTGTGGGAGATGTGAGCACCCTGACGGGGTTGTCTTCAGTGGAGCTTAATCTCCAGTTCCTTTTTTGAGAGGGTTCAGGTCAGGTCGCAGCTTCTCAAAATGCCCTATCTCTGCAATCTTCCTCCCAGGGCGTGGAGGTCGCGCAAGCTGGCGGCGGGCAGGAAGGCGTCCAGCAGCGGAAGGGCCGCCGCCACCGCCCGCTGCACTGGCTGGTAACCGGGCAGGGAGGCCAGCGGCGAGAGCCACACCAGCATCCCGGCACGGGCGCGAAGGTCTCTCAGAGCGCGGGTCAGCGTCTCCGGCTCGCCCGTGTCCAGCCCGTCACTCAGGATCAGGACCACCGTGTCGCGGGTCACCCGGCCACGTTCCTCCCGCGCCAGCCGTAGCAGGTTCTCCCCGATGCGGGTGCCGCCGCCCCACGCCCCGCCCAGGTCGGGGAGGGTCAGGGCGGCCCCCGGTACCGCCCGGCGCAGGTGCGGGGTCAGGCGGGTGAGGTCGGTCGAAAAGGCGTACACCTCCACCCGCCGCGAGCGCAGGTGCAGGGCGTGGGCAAACCGCAGCAGCCGCGCCGCGTGAGGTCCCATGCTGCGGCTGCCGTCCAGCACCAGCAGGAAACGGGGGGCACGCCGGGGCCGCCCCAGCCAGCGGAGCCGGGCCGGGTCGCCCGCCGTCCGCGCCGCCGAGCGCAGGGTCCGCCGGGCGTCGAGCCGGGAGCCGACCGGACGCGGAACGAGCCGCCGCCCCCTCCCCAGCTCCACCGCCCGCACGAGCGCCCCCGCCGCCCGCAGCAACTCCGCCAGATCGTCCTCCGGGGTGGTGACGCCGCCCCCCGCGCCCGCATTCGGACTTCGGCGGGCGTGCAGCAACGGGGCGGGGGCGTCCGGCTCGCCCTCCGCCTCACGCTCGGGGTTGGGGTGGGTGGGGGTGGGGGCGTCCCCGTCGTCCTCACCCGCGACCGCCTGGCCCGCGGGGGTGGGTTGGGCGGCCCCCTCATCGCCAGTCTGGCTCGCCGGAGCCGGGGGCGGCGGGGGCAACGGGGCCTCGGTCTGGGGCAGCAGGGGCGGCAACCGGAGCGGCGCGGGGGCCTCGCCCTGCCGGAAGAAGGTGTCAAACGCCGCGTCAAACACCCGCCCCTCCTCCCGGCTGGCGGTCAGCACGGCACGGAGGGCGTCGCGCACCTCGCGCCGCCGCCCCAGGTTTACCGCTCCCAGCGCGGCGAGGGCCGCCGCCGTCTCGCCCGGTCCCAGCCGGAAGCCGTGCGCCGAGCGTAGGTGGGCGCACAGGGCCGCGACGCGGGAGGGGAGGTCGGCCTGGGAGGGGGGAGCGGTCACGGCCGGGCGAGTTTCTCCAGCACCGGGCGGGCCAGCAGTTGATCCTCGCGCAGCTTCAGGACCGCGCCTAGCGTCAGCTCCAGCGCCGCCGCGTCCAGGTGGTCCCGGTGAAGGGCCACGAGCGCCGCCGCCCAGTCCAGCGTCTCGGCCACGCCGGGGGGCTTGCCCAGCGGCAGCTCGCGCAGGGCGTGGACTGCACGGGTGACCTGGCCCGCCAACTCCGCGTCAATGCCTGGCAGCCGCGCCCGCACGATTTCCAGTTCCTCGGCGCGGCTGGGGTAGTCCACCCACAGGTACAGGCACCGCCGCCGCAGCGCGTCGCTGAGTTCGCGGGCGCGGTTGCTCGTCAGCAGGACGTAGGGACGGGCGGTCGCGGTGAGCGTCCCCAGTTCCGGCACCGTGACCTGCCACTCGGCCAGCAGTTCGAGCAAGAAGGCCTCGAAGGCGTCATCCGCCCGGTCCACCTCGTCGATCAAGAGCACCGGGGGCGTGGGCTGCCGGATCGCTTCGAGCAGGGGCCGCTGCATCAGGAACTCGGGGCCGTACAGCTCAGCGTCCGTCACCGCCCGCCCCCCCGCCTCCGCCGCCCGCAGGTGCAGCAGTTGGCGGGCGTAGTTCCACTCGTAGAGGGCCGATTGCGCGTCCAGCCCCTCGTAACACTGAAGGCGAATCAACCGGGTGCCCAGCGCCGCCGCGAGGGTCTTGGCGGCTTCCGTCTTGCCGACGCCCGCTGGCCCCTCCAGCAGCAGCGGTTTGCCCAGCGCCACCACCAGCCGCAGGGCCGTCGCCAGTGCGTCCCCCGCCACGTACCCCCGCTCGCGGAAGGCGGCGCGGAGGTCGGGGGGCTCAGGGAGCGCGGTCACGCCAGCGTTCCGGCGCTCGCGCCGACCTGGGCACTCATGTTCTGGAAGGTCTTCTCGATCAGCTTCTGCGCCTGCGCGTCCAGCACCCGCCCGCCCACGGTCGCCACCGGGCCGCGCATGGTCGCGTCGCCGGTCCAGTCAAGCGTGGTCGTCCCGTCCCCGTTGTCCACGATGTTCGCCCCCGCCGTCAGGTCCACCACGCTGCCCAGACCGCCGCCCTGCACCTTCACGTTCACGCGGTTCGCCGCCTCGTCGGGCAGGACCTCGATCTTGAACTTGAACTTGCCGCGCACCATGCCCACGCCGACCTGCACGGTCGCGTCCATATGGGTCTGGTCGTGCACCACGACCTCCTGCACGTCGGGCAGGCAGCGGGCCACCCGCTCGGGGTCCTGCACGAAGGCCCAGACTGCCGCCGGGGGCGCTTTCACGTGTTCCTGGCCGCTGTAGTTCAGTTTCATAGGGTCACCTCGGGGGAAGAGGAACAGAGGATGCGGGTGGCCTCATTGTGCCCCAGGGCAGGCGGATGGGGGGCGGGTGAGGGATGTTCCGCCTACACTCCTGCCATGTCCCCTGCCTCCCCGCCGCCCGTCTGGGGCGTCCTGCTCGCTGCCGGGCGGGGCCGCCGGATGGGGCAGCCCAAGCCGCTGGTATCGCTCGCCGGGCGCCCCTTGATCACTCACGCAGCGGCCGCGCTCGCGGCGGGAGGCTATGACGGCCTGCTCGCGGTCATGCCCCCCGGTGAGGTGGGGGAGGGGGTGCGGGCGGCGCTCTCGGAGTGGCCCTTTTCCGTCGTGGTGAATCCAGAGCCGGAGCGGGGCCTCCTCTCCTCCTTCCGGGTGGCGCTGGGGTCGCTCCCAGGGGGGGTGGGCGCGGCGACTTTCGCGCTGGCAGATATGCCGCTCGTTCCCCCAGACACGCACCGGGCGCTCGTCTCGGCGTTCCGGGAGACGGGGGCGCCCCTCGTGCTGGCCCGCTATGGGGAGGGTTCGGAGGCTGTGCACGCCCCACCCCACCTCCTCCGCGCTGACCTCTGGCCGGAGGTCCTCGCCCTGCCCGATGCCGACCACGGCCCCCGCGCGGTGCTGCGGGCGCACGGGGCGGAGGCCGTGGATGTGGACGTGCCTCTCGATCAACTTCTCGACGTGGATACGCCGGACGCCCTGGCTCAGGCCGAGGGCCGGGTCAGTCCTCCCCCGCGTCCCCCACGCTGAGGAGCCGGGCCAGCTCGGGGAACAGTTCGCGTACCCGCCCCTGGGCTTTGTTCCGGGCCACTTCCTCCCGCGCGATCAACCGGGCACGCTCGTAGCGCAGCAGGTCGGGGTCGCTGTGCAGCAACTCCAGCACGACCTCGGCGTCCTGAAAGCGACCCAGGGCTTCGAGGGTGTCGGTCAGGACTGGGGGCACCTCGCCCAGCAGCGCGAGCGTGTAGCGGTAGCGCTTGAGGCGTTTGCGCCAGTCGTGCCACTGCTCGGCGTCGTGGGTGGCAAGCACGGCTTCCCCGGCGGCCAGCAGCCGCTCGCCGTCCTTGCGAATCAGGCGGCGGGCGCGGTCCTTCCAGCCTCGCCTCAGCTTGAAGGCGGGAGGCGGCTCCGGCCACTCGGTTGCCGCCAGCCGCGCCGCGCGGCGTTCAGCCCAGGTGCGGTCGAAGTAGGCGAGGGTGTCGCCGGGCACGTCCAGCTCGGTCAAGGCCTGGCGCAGGTGGTCCCCGGCCACGTCGTGGTCGCGCAGGGGCGCGGCGGCGCGGCGCAGGTCGCGCCAGGCCCGCTCGGTCTTCCCGCCCGCGTCCGCGACCCGCAGCTCGGCCTGGGCGCGGCGGGTGAGCTTGCGGGCGCGGTGGATAGCCTCGGGGTCCCCGGCGGTCAGGGCGGCCCACAGCGGGCGCAGCCGTCCGGCGGCCTCGCTGCGGCGGCTCACCGGGTCCCCCAGGGGGTGGGTGAAAACAGGCGTCGGTTCATGATGGACCTCCAGTCCGGGCGGCGAGCCTCACGGGGAGCGCCTCCCCGAAGGTGGAATGACGGCGGGCGGCGGCCGGGCAGCCACGTCCTCCGGCACCACTGCGGGCCTTCTCGCGACCTGCGCTCATGGTTGCCCATCCGGAGGGTCGCCCACCCCACCCGACTCGGCTTCAGCAGCGTCCCGGCGCCGCCAAGGCGCAGGAAATGGGACTTCGGCACTGCCTCCAGCAGGTCCAGCCGCCCGTGCAGGATGACGACGGGCCGGGCCATCTCAGCCGTCTCCAGGCCCGTCGGCCCCTGGCTCATCCGCAAAGTCGAGGAGGGTCTGCTTGGAGCGTTCGCGCAACTCGCGTGCCCCGGTGGGGTCAGGCGTGAAAGTGAGGTGCCCGGCCCCTCCGCCCACCCGGTAGGCCGCGCCGTCGGCCACGCCGGGGAGCCACTCGGCGGGCAGGGCGTAGGTGCGGCCCCGGCTGTCTTCCACCTCGGCGAGGCCCGCGTCCTCGTCGAGCACGTCCACCACCAGCAGGTCGGCCCAGGCGTCGGGGAAGGGAGGGGGGGTCATGGGGCCGAGTGTAGCGCCCCCTCCATCTTTTGGCGGGTGCCCCTCTCACCCCCCGCCGGTAGCCTGAACCCCATGAAGGCCCCCAACTCGCCGCCCCCCGACCCTGGCCGCCGCCGCTTCCTGCGGGGGCTGCTGGGAGGCGGGCTGGCGCTGGGGACCCTGGGGGGCATGGGCGTGGCGCAGGCCTACGATTTCGGCACCGTGCGCGGGGAAGCGGTGCTGCCGGGCCTGCGCTCGCCGCTGCGCGTGGCCTTTCTGACCGACCTGCACTACGGCCTCTACATCTTCGAGCGCCAGATTCGCGCCTGGGTGGACACGGCGAACGCAGCGCGGCCCGACCTCATGCTGCTGGGGGGCGACTTTCTGGACGTGCGCTCGGACGTGGACCCCGCGCCCCTCCTGACCGAGCTCGCGCGGCTGCGGGCGCCGCTGGGCGTCTATGCGGTGTGGGGCAACCATGACTACGGCTCCTTCGGGGCCTACGACCGGGGGGTGCTGGGTCAGGGCATCCCGCGCTGGGCCGAGCGCCGCGAGGAGGTGGCGGCAGCCTTTGCGGCCTCCGGCATTACCGTGCTGCGCAACGCGGGCCGCGCCGTGCGGGACGACCTGTGGGTGGGTGGCGTGGACGACCTGTGGCGCGGCGAGCCGGACGTGGCGGCGGCCCTGGCTGGGGCGGGGGAGGACCAAGCCAGTTTGCTGCTGAGCCATAACCCTGACCTCCTGCCTGACCTGCCCCGGCGCGTCGGGTTGGTCCTCTCGGGCCACACCCACGGCGGGCAGATTCGGCTCCCCATCGTGGGCGCTCCGGTCGTGCCCAGCCGCTACGGCCAGCGCTACGCGATGGGCTGGGTGCAGGGCGCCCACGGCACGCCGGGCTACGTCAGCCGGGGCCTGGGGGTCAGCGGGCTGCCGCTGCGCAACCTCTGCCCGCCGGAAGTCACGCTGCTGACGCTGCGGCCCGGATAGGGCAGACCCCCGGACGTGCCGGGGGCCGAGGAGAGGGAAGGGCCGCTCAGGGCAGCGGGAAGCCGCCCATCCAGCCGTGAACCTCCGCCTTCACGTCCTCGCCCTTCAGCGCCCGGTCGATCAGGTCGGCAATTTTGGGCATATCGGCTTCGGTCATGCCACGCGTGGTCACGGCGGGGGTGCCGATGCGGATGCCGCCGCCGTGCAGGATTTTCTCGGTGTCGTAGGGCAGGGTGGACTTGGAGATGGTGATGTGGTTGGCGTCGAGCCGCTTGGTGGCCTTAGTACCGTTCAGCCCCTGGGGGCGCAGGTCCAGCAGGAACAGGTGGTTGTCGGTGCCGCCGGACACGACCCGGTAGCCCTTGTCCATGAACGCTTGCGCCAGCGCCTGCGCGTTCTTGATCACCTGCGCGGCGTACTCGCGGAACTCGGGCCGCAGCGCCTCGCCGAATGCGACCGCCTTGGCCGCGATCACATGCTCCAGCGGCCCGCCCTGGTAGCCGGGAAAGACGGCCCGGTCGATCTTGGCGCCGAGTTCGGGGTCGTTGCTGAGGATGATCCCGCCGCGCGGCCCCCGCAGTGTCTTGTGGGTCGTGGAGGCGACCACATGCGCGTGCGGCAGCGGGTTGGGGTGCAGCCCCGCCGCGACCAGTCCGGCGATGTGCGCGATGTCTGCGAACAGGACCGCGCCCACCTCGTCGGCCACCTCGCGGAAGGCCGCGAAGTCGATGGTGCGGCTGTAGGCGCTGGCCCCCGCGATGATCATCTTGGGCCGGTGTTCGTGGGCGAGGCGGCGCACTTCCTCCATGTCGATGCGCTCGGTGTCCGGGTTCACCTTGTACCCGACGATCTGGTAGCGCAGCCCCGAGAAGTTCACCGGGTTGCCGTGCGTGAGGTGCCCCCCGTGCGAGAGGTCCATTCCCAGCACGACTGATCCCGGCTCAATGAGGGCGTTGTACACCGCGAGGTTCGCGCTGCTCCCCGAGTGCGGCTGCACGTTGGCCCATTCCGCTCCGAACAGTTCCTTCACGCGGGCGATGGCGAGGCGTTCGACCTCGTCCACGACCTCGCAGCCGCCGTACCAGCGCTTGCCGGGGTAGCCTTCGGCATACTTGTTCGTCAGGACGCTGCCCTGCGCCGCCCGGACCGCCGCCGAGGTGAAGTTCTCGGAGGCGATCAGTTCGAGCCCGTGCCGCTGGCGCTCGGCCTCCTGGGAGATCAGGTCAAAGATGGCCGGGTCGTGCGCGGCCACGTCGGTGACGGCCCCCGGCGTGGGGACAGAGGTTGCAGCGGTGGTCATGCGGGTACGGTAACACCCCCTCCCCTGAGGAGCGCGGGGAGTGTCTGTGCAGGGCAGACACGGGGCTGGGCCGACGCCCCCGGCCCATCTGCTACCCTGACCGTATGACGCCCCGCCCCGGTACACCTTCGCCGTTTACCGCTCGCGGGGCCGCGTTCGTCTGACGCCAGACTGCACGCGCCGTCCCGCCCCGTTCCCACGGCGGCGGGTTTTTTCTTGCCCACAGGAGACGCCATGAGAGAAGAAGCCCTACAAGCGATTGCCGACGCCCCCGACCTCCCTGCCCTGCAAGCGGTCAAGACCCGCTACGTGGGCAAGAACGGCCTGATCACGAAAGAACTCGGCAGCCTCGGCAAGCTGCCCCCCGAGGAGCGCAAGGCCAGGGGCGCCGAGATCAACGCCCTGCGCCAGTCCATCGAGGCGGCCCTCGCGGAGCGGGAGGCGGTGCTGAAGCGCGAGGCCCTCGACGCCCGCCTCGCCTCCGAAGCCATCGACGTGACTCTGCCCGGCCTCCCCCTTCCGGCGGGCGGGCTGCACCCCATCAACCGCGTCTTCGAGGACCTGACGGCCATCTACGAGCGGATGGGCTACGCCGTGATCGAGGGGCCGGAGGTCGAGGACGAGCACCACAACTTCGAGGCGCTGAACGTGCCGTGGTACCACCCCGCCCGCGACCTTCAGGACACTTTCTGGCTGGAGGACGGCCGCCTGCTGCGGACCCATACCTCCCCCATGCAGGTGCGCTACATGGTCGAGCACGAGCCGCCCCTCAAGATCGTCGTGCGCGGCAAGGTCTACCGCTACGAGGCCACCGACGCCACCCACGAGGCGATGTTTCACCAGCTCGAAGGACTGGTCGTGGGCGACGGCATCTCCATGGCCGACCTCAAGGGCACGATTGCCGAGATGGCGCGGGGCCTGTACGGGCCGGGCGCGAAGGTGCGCTTCCAGCCCTCCTACTACCCCTTCGTGGAGCCGGGCGCCGACTTCGCCGTGTGGTGGGAGAACCCGCGCGGCGAGAGCAAATGGCTGGAACTCGGCGGCTGCGGCATGGTCCATCCCAGCGTCTTCAAGGCGGTAGACGACCTGCGCGAGGCGGCGGGCAAGCCGCGCGTGTACGAGGGCAAGACGGGCTTCGCCTTCGGGCTGGGGCCGGAGCGCATCGCCATGCTGAAGTACGGGATTCCCGATATCCGCTACTTCTACGCCAACGACCCGCGCGTGCTGGGGCAATTCCGGGGGGAACTGGGGTGAGGGCCAGAGCCGTCGGCATCCTGTTCAACCCCCACGGAGAAGTCCTTCTGATGCGCCGCCGGAAGGAAGGCCGCGTCTACGCCACCCTGCCCGGCGGCGGCATCGAACCCGGTGAGACGCCCGCCGAAGCCTGCGCCCGCGAGATGCTGGAGGAAGTCAACCTCGTCGTGGAACCCCTGCGCGAAGTCCTGACGCTGGAGAACCTCGGCAACCGCGAACACTATTTCCTGACCCGCCTCGTGTCCGGCGAGATGCGCCTCGGGGACGGTCCCGAAGGCGTGCGCCACAGCGACGAGAACTGGTATTCGCCCGAATGGGTGGCGCTGGAGCGGCTGGAGGACGTGAACCTCGTGCCCGCCGACCTGCGCCGCCTGCTGCCTGCCCTGCTGGAGACCGAATGAAACTGCCCTACTCCTGGCTCAAGGAACTTGTCCCCGCCCTCCCGCCCGTCTCCGACCTGGAACCCCTCCTCGCCTCGCTGGGCCTGCCGCTGGAGGGGGTGGAGGAGGTGCCTGCCCCGGCCGAGGGGGTCGTGCTCGCCACGGTCACGCAGGCTGAGCCTCTGACCGGCACCGCGCTGACCCGCCTCGCGCTGGACGTGGGGCCGCACGGGGCGCGGGAGATCGCCTCGGGAGCGCCCAACGCGGTCAGCCTTCCCGCCGGAACGATGGTCGCCCTCGTGACCCCCGGCACCCGCCTGGGCGACGTGGAGTACGGCGTGCGCCCGATGCAGGGGGTGGAGTCGTGGGGCATGGCCGCGAGCGCGAAGGAACTCGGCGTTGGGGAGAGCAGCGCCGGACTGCTGCTGTTCCCGGCGGGGACGGCCGCGCCCGGCATGCCCCTGCATGAGCTGTGGGCCGCCGACTCGGTCCTTGACGTGGAGGTCACTCCCAACCGCGCCGACGTGCTCAGCGCCCTGGGCCTCGCCCGCGACCTCGCGGCGTACCTGGGGACCGAGCTGGTGGAGCCGGAGGCTGGCCCCGCCGCCAGCGGGGAGGGCGAGATTCGTGTTGTCCTCCCCCCGCGTGGGGTGACGCTGGAGCGCGACCCCTCTGGCAAGATCCGGTTCGGCTGCGACCACTTCGCGGCGCGGACGGTGAACGGACTGCAGAACGGCCCCGCCCCCCTGTGGATGCAGCGGCGATTGACGCTCGCCGGAATGCGCTCCATTGACCTGATCGTGGACACCAGCAACTACGTGATGCTGGAACTCGGCCAGCCCACCGCCCTCTACGACCGCCGCGACGTGCAGGGTGACCAGATCATCGTCTCCTTCGGGCTGCGGCAGGGCGAGACGGTGCGCGACCTGCTGGGGGGCGAGCACACGGTCGGCCCCGAAGACCTCCTCATCCGTGACGGGCGCGAGGTGGGCATTCCCAGCGTCGCGGAGGCCTTCGCCACGGCGGGCCAGCCCAAAGCGGGCCAGGGCGTGCTGGGCATCGCGGGCATCATGGGCGGCGACCACGGGCACGTGCGGGCAGACACGGCGGACGTGGTGATCGAGTCCGCGCACTTCGACCCCGTGCTGCTGCGCCGCACCAGCACCCGCCTGGGCCTCAAGACCGATGCCGTGTACCGCTACGAGCGCGGGGTAGACCCCCTGCTCGCGCCCCGCGCTGCCGACCGGGTGGCGGGCCTGCTTGCGGCCTGCGGGGCCGGTCAGGTTCACCCCGGCGCGACCGTGGTGGGCGACCCCGAACTCCCCGGCCCCATCCAGGCGACGGGTGAGCAGATTCGCGCCCTGCTGGGCATGGACATCCCGACCGACGAGATGGAGGCCCTCCTGACCCGCCTGGGCTGCCGGGTCACGCGCGAGGGCGACCGCCTGACCGTCACCCCTCCCTCCTGGCGGGTGGACCTGGTGCTGTGGCAGGACCTCGCGGAGGAGGTGGCGCGGCTGCACGGCTACGCGGAGCTGCCCGAGACGCTCCCCACCCTGCGCGTCCACGAGAGCAACCTCGGGGCGGGTGACGAGAGCGCGGCCCGGTCCGATCTGCGCCGCACCCTCGCCGGGCTGGGCTTTCAGGAGGTCGTGACCTACACCTTCACCAGCGACGAGGAGGCCGGAAAAGCCCGCGCGGGGCGCCCCGGCGTGCGGCTGCGGAACCCCCTCACCGCCGACCGCACCGGGATGCGGACGGCCCTCTATCCCAGCTTGCTGCGGGCGGCGGGAATGCACCCGAAGGGGGAGCGCGTCCTCCTCTTTGAAATCGGGCGCGTTTTCCCGGCCTCGGGCGAGACCGAGCGCCTGGGCCTGCTGATGCGTGGGCCGCTCGCCCCGGCGACCTACCAGCCCGGCGTGGCGGGGTCGTTCGCGGCCTTCAAGGGGCTGGTGGAAGCTTTCGCCGCCGGACAGGGCGCGGCGCTGGACGTGCGCCAACTGCGCGGCGAGGCGGTCCCGCCCGCCCTGCACCCCGGCATCGCGGGCGAGGTCGTGTGGAACGGGCAGCCCGTGGGCTGGTTGGGGGCGCTCCACCCCGAGGTCGCCGCCGAGTTCGGCCTGAAGGGCGACACCTTCGTGCTGGAGGTCGCCCTGCCGCTGCCGGGCCGCGCCTGGGGCTTCCGCGATCCCAGCCGCGCCCCCGCCGCGTGGCGCGACCTCGCCGTGATCGCCCCGCGTGGCGTGAGCTACGGCGAGGTGGCCGCCCTGCTGCGCGGGGAGGCGGGAGAGCTGGTGGAAAGCGTGCAGCCCTTTGACGTGTACGAGGGCGAACAGGTGGGCGAAGGCAACCGCAGCGTGGCCGTGCGCCTCGTCTTCCGGGGCGAGCGGACCCTCACCGACGCCGAGGTGGACCCCGTGATGGACCGCTTGATGGACGCGGTGCGGGCACAGGGCTGGAGCATCCGCGAGAAGTAGGAGCAGGAGGGAGAGCTAGAGGGGGCTGGGGCGACAGGCCCCAGCCCTTTTCCTACGCCCGCCTGCGCCTGAACACTGCCCCCGCCCCCATCTCCGCCGTCATGCGGGCCAGGGCGAGCAACGGGGCTTCCTCCGCCCCGACCTCCTCCCCCCGCGCCAGTCGCCGCATCACGTCCTCGTACCAGGCGATTTCCATATATCCGCTGTGGTCCAGAGGGCGGATACCCGTCTTCAGGGGCCGGACCTCGCTGCCCACGGCCTCCCCACGCAACACCCGTGCGCTGAACTCGGGGTCCAGCACCAGCGGGCGGCCGAGGCCCACCAGGTCGGCGGCCCCCTCTTCCAGCGCCTGCCGGATGGTGGCGGCGTCGCGGAAGCCCCCGGTCACGCAGACGGGCACCCCCGCCACCGCCCGCGCCCGGCGCGAGAAGTCGGCGAAGAAGCCGCCGCGCTCGCCCCGGCCCAGCATCATCATCGGCTTCTCGTAGGTGCCGCCCGACAGCTCGATCAGGTCGCAGCCGCGCCGCCCCAGCGCCCGCACCACCGTCAGGCTCTCCTCCTCCGAAAAGCCGCCCCGCACGAAGTCCGAGGAATTGAGCTTCACGCCCACCGGAAAGCGCGGCCCCACCGCCGCCCGCACCGCGCCGTAGGTCTCCAGCAGGAAGCGCATGCGGTTCTCCAGGCTCCCACCGTACTCGTCGGTGCGGACATTGTGCCGGGGCGACAGGAACTGCGAGAACAGGTAGCCGTGCGCCGCGTGAAGTTGCACGCCGCCGAAGCCCGCCCGCTTTGCCAGCCGCGCGGACCGGGCAAAGCGGGCCGTCAGCCCGTGAATCTCGAGGACGGTCAGCTCACGCGCCGTGGCGAAGGCGCGGGCCAGTCCGCCCGGAAAGGGGAGGGCGCTGGGGGCCACCGTCCCGCCCGCGTTCAGGCCGCGCGGGGCCTGCTTGCCGGGGTGGTTGAGCTGCATCCACAGCGCGGCCCCGTCCCGCGACCCCTGCACCGCCCAGCGGTGAAAGTCGGCCAGATGGCGCTCGTCTTCCAGCACCACGTTGCCGGGTTCCCCCAGGGCGCGGGCGTCTACCATCACGTTCCCGGTGAGCAGGAGGCCGGTGCCGCCCCGTGCCCAGCGGGCATACAGAGCGGGCAACTCGGGGCGGGGCGCGTGGTCGCGGGTGCCCAGCGCCTCACTCATGGCGCCCTTGAGCAGTCGGTTCTTCACCGTCACGCCGCAGGGCAGGGTCAGGGGATCGGACACGGCGGTCATGGGCGGAGGCTAGCGTGGGAGGCTGGGGTGGTCTGACCCTCCCGCCACGCCTCCACCGCCCGCCGGGTATAGAGGCCCAGCAGATCGGCCCCCGCCACCTCGTCAGCGGCCCACCACCGCGCCCCGGTGATCTCGCCTTCCGGCAGGGTGATCTCTCCCGTGACGCCCTCCGCCCGGTACAGCACGCCCACGCTGTCCCAGGGGCCGGAGGTGTCCTTATAGCGGAACTCCGGCCCTTGCAGGAGCTGCACAGGGGTCAGTTGTCCGGCGTGCCCCCCGGTTTCCTCGGCCAGTTCCCGCCGGGCGCATGCCTCAAAGCTCTCGCCGGGGTGGAGCTTGCCGCCGGGTAAGACCCACTGCCCCGTGCGGGCGTGCCGCAGCAGAAGCAGCCGCCCCCGCCCGTCCTCGACCAGCACGCTCGCGCCAGGGGCGAAGAGGGGACGGGGACCGACGGCGGCCCGCAGCCTCGCCAGATGGTCGTCGTGGGGCGGCGCCTCCGGGAAGTGGAAGAGGGGCAGCGCAGGCAGCCCCGCCCGAAGACGCAGGACATTCATATTGGCGCGGTTGATATTGCTGCTCAGCGGCGGGAGATCATCCAGCGCGAACCAGCGCAGCTCCAGCGTCTCGCCGCTGTCGTCCGGTGCGGCGTGCGCGAGGGCCGCCGCAGGCAGGGTGCCGTGCGTCCGCATGCCGACCAGATAAATCTCGTGGCCGTTGGGGTAGCGGTGGTAGAACTCCGGGCCGCTGACCAGCGCCTCCTCCAGCGGCAGCGGGGCGAGGTCCGGGCAGGTGAGTCCGGTTTCTTCCCGCAATTCGCGGTGCGCGGCGTCCACAAAGCTCTCGCCGGGTTCCAGCCCACCGCCGACCACCCCCCACAACCCGTCATCTCCCCGGCGTTGCAGCAGGATGCGCCCGGCCTCGTCCTGAATCAGCACGCTCACGCCGACTGAGATCAGCGGCGAACTTCCCCACACCGAGCGCAGCTCAGACAGGTATGACATGGGACGCACCCTAGCGTGGCTGGCGAGAAGCGCGGGCTGCGTCTCCCCCGGATACGGAGAAAGAGCCGCCCCACCTCCGGAGACGGCCCTTGCCCGTCCGGCTCAGGTCACAGCCAGGGTTTCTTGCCCACCACGTACTCGCGGTAAAAGTCCTCGTCCGACTTCGTGAGGTAGAGGATGCCTTCCACCAGCCCCAGCAATCCCACTGCCCCGCTCACCAACCCGGCGAGGGGAACGGTCACGACCAGGCCGAAGCCCAGGGTGATCAGCCCCAGCAGCAGCGCCACGATCCACACGCCGACATTCACGCCCAGCATGATCAGCCCCGGCGTCGTGATGCCCAGATACAGCTTGTGGACACCAAAGGCGCCCAGCACGATGCCCAGCAGTCCGGCAATCAGCCGCCGGGTGGCGATGTCGCCGGGAATCGGGCCGGAGGCAGGCTGCGTGGGGGACGACTCCATCGCCCAGGGGTCTGTCGGGCGGGAGGCGGGCGCGTGCGTGACGGGCCCACTGGAGAGAGGCGGCATGCTCGGCGTGGACGGCGTGCGGGCCGTGCCCCCCGTCGCCCGCGCGATCCAGTCGTCGGCGGAGTCCAGCAGGGTGGGCCGCGCCGGGTCAGGGGCCGGGGGCGTCAGGGGCTGGGGTTGTGGACGCGGCGGCTCGGGACTGCGCTCCGGGATGCGGAGGTCATCGGGGCCGGAGAGTGGGGTGGGGGCCGGGTCCACGCTCGCCACCGTGACCTGCGGAGCCGGGCCAGATGAGGCCGGTGACGGCTCCGGTGGGGCGCTCAGCACCTCGTCCACCCAGGAGGGCACCTCCCGGCGCGGGGCTTGCTGGGGCTGGCCCTGCGGGTCGTCCGGGCCGGGAGCGGGATCGCGGTCGTCTCGGGTCATGTTCCCAGTACGCCACGGGGGGGGCCAGGGTTGCGTCCCCCAAACGGTGCAGGGGTCGCCCCCGGAAGGTGTGCTACATCTGCCCCATGACCCTTCAGCACCAGGCGGCGCAACAGGCAGACCTCCTCCAACGCTGGATGGAGGAGCGGCCCGACCTCACCCTCACCGTCCCGCCCGAGCGGGTCGCGGTCGTGTGCGTGGACCTGATCGAGGGCTTCACCCGCCAGGGACCACTCGCCAGCCCGCGTGTGACAGCGATCATTCCGCGCGTGACCGGGCTGATCCGCTCTCTGCTGGACGCTGGGGTCCCGGCCGGAAACGTCGTGCTGGTGCAGGACTCACACCCGGAAAATGCCCGCGAGTTCGCCGCCTACCCGTCCCACTGCGTCGCGGGCACCCCCGAGGCCGAGGCGGTGGCCGAGATGCAGGCCCTCCCCGAGTTCGGCCAGTTCCGGCACTTTCGCAAGAACAGCATCGCCAGCCACACCAGCCCCGAGTTCGGCGCCTGGCTGGAGGAGCGCGGCGCTGATTTCGACGCGGTGATCGCCGTGGGCGACGTGACCGACCTGTGCCTGTACACGCTCGCCCTGCACCTCGTGACCGATGGGATGGCGCGGCAACTGGACCGCACGGTCGTCGTGCCCGAGCCCTGCACCCAGACCTGGGACGCGCCCGGACACCCCGGTGACCTCTACCACGCCCTGTTCCTGCACCAACTGGAGCGCAACGGGGTGCGGGTGATCAGTGGGGTGCGGCTGGGCTGAGGCTCTGCTCAAGGAGGGCGTGGGTGTCCTCGAAGAAGGCCTCGGGGTGGGAGAGCGCGTCTTGTGGCAGGGTCCACTCCTCGGCCCCGGTCGGCCCCGTCCACTCGAAAGCGAAGACATGCGCGATCACCCGGCCCCGTGTGCTGCGGCCCGGCGCGTCGTACACCGTGGCCGGGGTGGGGGAGAGGGCCAGCGCGGGGTCGTCTGGCGTCACGCCCAGCGCCCCCGCTGCGGCCCGCCGCGCCGCCGCCGCGAGAGGTTCACTCGGCAGGACCCCGGCCCCCGGCAGGCTCAGCAGGCCGCGTCCGGGCCGCTCGTCCCGCCGCGTGAGCAGGACGCGCCCCGCCGGGTCCCGCACGACCGCGAGCGCTTCCACCCGCAGGGGCGGCCACGTCCCGGCTTCCGCCTGGGCTGAGCGCAGCCACGCGGCATCCGCCTCCAGCTCCGCGAACTCGGGAGTCCGCCGGAACACCTCCAGCCAGGTGTGGACGGCGGGGGGGACCATCCCGGCGACCCCCTCCAGCTCACCCGCGAAGTAGGCGCGGCGCACGTCGGTCGCGCTCAGTGGGCTGATGACGGCGGTGGGCAGAAAGGGCCAATCCGGAAAGGAGCGCAGGTAATAGCTGCTGTCGTCCTTGAGGTGGCCGATCAGGGCCACGCCGCCCTCCCCTCCCGTGTGGGCCGCGACCCCGGTCCGCACCGCCGTCAGCCAGCGGTCCTCGTCATAGGGATGGTCGGGCACGGCGGCGAAGCGCACCCGCGCCAGGTCCACGCCCGCCTCCCGCAGCATCGCGCCGATCAGCTCTTCCCGCTCCCCGGCCGTCCAGGGGTTTTTGAGGGTGCGCGGCGCGTGGGCGCTGCCAATCACCACGATCAGCCTGCCCACCTTGTCTAGCGCCTCTTCCATCACCCGCAGGTGGGCGGTGTGGGGGGGCTGAAAGCGGCCGATATAGACGCCGAAGCGGTGGGCGGGAGATGGGGCGGTCATGCCCCACGGTGCCCGGCGCTTATGGTGAGAATCGTGAGCACCACGCGGAGGCCCGCTGCGGCAGGTACGCCGGACCCGCGTCATGCTTCCCTTATATTGGACCCATGCGCGCCGACGCGCCCCCTCCCCTGCGCTCCGGTCTGCTGACGGACGTGGGGCGCCAGCGCCGCGTGAACCAGGACGCCGCGCTGGCGCTCGACCTGCCGCGTGGCGGGCTGTATGCGGTCGCGGACGGCATGGGCGGACACGCGGCGGGGGAACTCGCGGCCAACCTCGCGCTCGACAGCCTCAGCCAGCATTACCTGGAGGGCCGGGGGGCCGCGCCCGAGCGGCTCGCGGGGGCGGTGCAGGCGGCCAACCTCGCGGTGTTGCGGCACGCCGTGGGCGAGTACGCGGGCATGGGGACCACCCTGCTCGCCCTTCTCGTGGACCGGGGCGCGGCGCTGATCGCCCACGTGGGCGACTCGCGGGCTTACCTGCTGCGGGACGGCGAACTGCACCGCCTCACCGAGGACCATTCCTGGGTAGCCGAACAGGTGCGGCTGGGGCACCTCTCGGAAGAAGAGGCCCGGCACCACCAGTGGCGCAGCGTGGTGAGCAACGCGCTGGGCGGCGAGGAACGGGTGCGGCTGGAGCTGTTCGGACTGCCCCTCCACGCCGGGGACCGCCTGCTGCTGTGCAGTGACGGCCTCAGCGGGGTGGTGGCCGAACCCGCGCTGCTGGAGCTGCTGCTGCCCGCCCAGCCCCCCGAGCGGGTGGCCCGCACCCTGATTGATGCGGCCAACGATGGGGGCGGTCCCGACAACATCACGGCGGTAGTGGTGGACGTCCTGCGGACGGGCGGCCTGCCCCGCTATCCCCTCCCCGAGCGTCAGGAGGGCGGTCCCCTCTACGTGGACGCCCTGCTGAGTGCCCAGCGCGGCAGCAGTCCGCTGACCTATCTGCTGCTGATCCTGGTGTATTTCACCCTGCTCGGCGTGCTCCTGATTCCCGAGCAGCGCCCGGTCATCGCGCTGCTCGGCGCCCTGCTGCTGGGGGGGGTGGCCTACGCCCAGCGCCGCGCCCGCGTGCGGCCCTCGCGGCGTCCGGCGCTCTCGGCCGCGTCGCTGCGTGCCCGCGTTCACTCCCGGCCCGAGTCGGGGGAACCGGCAGGCTGAGGGGCAGGAGAGGTCAGCCCAGCGGGGCCGGTACAGTAGACCCATGAAAGACATCGTGGAGACGGCCGCCGCCCCCGCCGCCATCGGCCCCTACAGCCAGGCGACCACCTTCGGCAACCTCGTGATCACCAGCGGGCAGATTCCGCTGACCCCGGACGGCACGCTCGTCGAGGGCGGGATCGAGGCCCAGACCCGGCAGGTGCTCGACAACCTCGTGGCCGTGCTCGCGGCCGCCGGAACCGATCTCGGGCGGGTGGTCAAGACGACCGTGTTCCTGGCCGACATGAACGAGTTCGCGGCCATGAACGCCGTGTACGCCGAGTATTTCCAGACGCCCTACCCTGCCCGCAGCACCGTGCAGGTCGCCCGCTTGCCCCGCGACGTGCGGGTGGAGATCGAGGTGATCGCCGAGCGGCACTGAGGGGCGCCGGAGCGGGCGGGAAGGGGAGACGGCGGTGGGTCACCCCCCTTCCCGCTCTCCTTTCGTGACGCCTCTCTCGACGCCCCCGGTCCGGCCATGACATCCTGCGGGACGTGGTTGTCCTGCCTGTCCGCTTCGAACGCAGCCCACGCCTGCACGCCATGCTCAGCGAGGCGCCGCACGCGGTGGGCACACGCGTCGTGGTGCAGGGCAAACGTGGCCCGGAGGTCGCCACCGTGCGCGGCGAGGCCGGGGACCCTGACCCCCAGGCCCGCTACGGCAGCGTGCTGCGGGCGGCCACCCCGGAGGACCTCGCCCGCTGGGACGAGCTGCACCGTCAGGGCGAGGACCTCAAGTGGCTGCTGCGGGCACGCGCCCGCGAGCGCGGCCTCCCGGTCAAGATCGTGGCGCTCGAGTTCACCCTCGACGAGAGCCTCGTCACGGTGAGCTACAGCGCCGAGGACCGCATCGAACTCGGTGGACTGATTGGGGACCTGCGGGGGCACACCCGCGCCCGGGTGAATTTCGCGGCGGTCGGCCCACGCGAGCAGGCCCAGATCATCGGCACGCTGGGGGCCTGCGGCCGGGGCAACTGCTCGAGCACGCACCTTCAGGAGTTCGCGCCCGTCAGCATCCGCATGGCGCGGGACCAGCAGCTTCCCCTCAACCCGGAAAAGCTCTCGGGGCCGTGCGGACGCCTGCTGTGCTGCCTGCAATTCGAGCATGGGATGTACCTGGAGCTGCTGCGCGACCTGCCGCGCAAAAACGCCCGCGTCTGCCACACCGAGAGCGGCGCCTGCGGCAAGGTCACCAAGCTGCACCCCCTTGCGGGAACGGTGGACGTGCAGACCGATCAGGGCCTGCTCGCCGGAGTGCCCGCCCAGGCGCTGACCCGCGTGACCGACCCCGCCGGGGGCAAGGGCCGCCGCTCCGAGGCGGACGCGGCCGAGACCTGACCCGGCGGGCTTCCCCAAAGCCTCTTGCCGCGCTTCTCATCTGTCCCCGCCGCCCCAGCGGGCACACTGCCAGGTATGCGACACCTGATTTTCCCGACCGTGGCCCAAGCCGACGCTTTCGTGCAGGACCTGCTGAGCCAGGGCGTGATTCAGCCCGAGATGGGCCAGACCTCCTTCCAGCGCCGCACCGCAGCGGGCAGCGTGGGCGCCGCGGACATGGGCACCACGACCAGCCAGACGAATACGGCGACCGCCACGACCACCGAGTACGTGGACGGCGGCGGCGACGGCGCCGACATGGCGGGCGGCGCCCTGAAGGGCACGGCGCTGGGCGCGGTGGCGGGTGTGGCCGCCGGGGCTGTGGTCGCCGCAACGGGGGGCCTCGCGGCCGTGCCCGTGCTGCTGGGCATGGGCGCCTTGGGCTCGGGCATCGGCGCGGCCGCTGGAACCGCTGACGCCGCTGTCCACGGGGACGGTATGGAAACCCGCGTGGCCGCCTCGGGCGAGACTCGCAGCTACGAGGACCGTTACGAGTTCGAGGACACCCATTACAACGACATGCAGACCACGGTGGACGCGGGTGGCCGCGCCATCGCCATTGAAGACGACGTGCCCATGGACGTGGTGGAAGCGGCGATGGCCCGCCACGGTGGCCGCTTCGTCAACCGCTGAGCCGAATCAGTCGGGGCCAGGAACTCTTGCGGGGGTTCCTGGCTTTTTGAGGCTGGGCACTGGCAGGGACCCCGTGCGGGCAGCTCTCAGTCGGCGGCCTGGGCCTGGCTGCGGAGGGCCTCCAGATGGCCTTCCAGGGTCCGAATGGCGCCGTGAAGGTCGTGCCAGTGCTGCTCGGCTTCCACCAGCGTGTCCTGTAACTCGACCAGCACCTCGGCTTCAAGGCCCTCGCGGGTCAGCAATGGGGTGCCGTGCCACAGGCTGTAGAGAGTCAGGCCACGGGCACACACCTTGCGCAGAGACTCCAGATCTCGGTCGCTTACGCGCGGGCTCATCAGATGTCCGGTCAACTGACGCGGAGCGGGCAGGGTGCCGCTGCGGTCTTTCTCCCCCCGCTCGCCCAGGATGCCTGCGGCCCAATGGTCCAGGGTCAGGAGTTCGGCGGCCAGGCGGAGGATGCGCACATCTGCGGACATGCCTTCAGGCTAGGCGCGGGGTCTTTCGCGGTTCTGACAGCGGCGGAGCGCCGACCCTTCCCGCCTCTCCGGTGAGTTGAGGCAACGAAAAAACTCCCTCTAGGAGGGAGTTTCTGTGCTGGTCGAGGCGGCGAGATTTGAACTCACGACCCCTACCACCCCAAGGTAGTGCGCTACCAGGCTGCGCTACGCCTCGACGGCCAGCCACAGAACTATAGACGCCGTGCCAGGGATCGTCAAGCGGGCGGGGGCGAGCGCTATCCTGCCCGGCGTGACACAACTTTCCTTTGACGAGAAGCTGCGCAACTACGCGCGGCTGGCGGTGCGGGTCGGCCTGGGCGTGCGCGAAGGCCAGCGGGTGCTGGTGCAGGCTCCGGTCGACACCGCGCCGCTGGCCCGGCTGCTGGTGCGCGAAGCTTACGCGGCGGGCGCGTCCTTTGCGGACGTGCGCTGGGACGACGACGACGTGCAGCTCGCCCGCTTCTCGCTGGCGCCGGAGAGCAGCTTCGAGCAGATCAGCAGGTGGCGGGTAGACGCCGAGCTGGAAACCGCCGAGGCGGGCGGCGCCGTGATCGCCATCCGCGCGACCAACCCGGGGCTGTTCGCCGGGGTGGACCCCGCCCGCGTGACTGCGCACCAGCGCACGCTGGCCGCCTACCGCAAGCCCTATTCGCTTCAGGTCATGACCAACCGCCTGAACTGGAACCTGATCTCCGCGCCCGTCCCCGAATGGGCCGAGCTGATGTTCCCCGGCGTGTCCCGCGAGGAAGCCGTCCAGAAGCAGTGGGACGCGATCTTCGCCGCGACCCGCGCCGATCAGCCCGACGCGCTGGAGCAGTGGGAGGCGCACCTCGCGGACCTCCAGCGCCGGCGGGAGCTGCTCACGGGGCGGCAGTACCACGCCCTGCACTTCCGGGGCGGCGAGACTGACCTCACCGTGGGGCTGGCCGAGGACCACGTCTGGGGCGGCGGCGCCGCGCAGACGCCTTCCGGGATCACCTTCACCGCCAACATTCCCACCGAGGAAGTCTGGACCGCCCCGCACCGCGAGCGGGTGGACGGCGTGGTCGTGAGCACCAAGCCGCTCTCGTACAACGGCGTCCTGATTGACGGCATCCGCATCCGCTTCGAGGGCGGCCGGGTCGTGGAGGCCACCGCCGCGAACGGGCAGGACACCCTGCGCCAGATGATCGACACCGACGAGGGCAGCCACCGCCTCGGGGAAGTCGCGCTGGTGCCGCACTCCAGCCCGATCAGCCGCTCGGGGCTGTTCTTCTACAACACCCTCTACGACGAGAACGCGGCCTCGCACATCGCCATCGGCAGCGCCTACCGCTTCAACGTGCAGGGCGGCGTGGAGATGACCACCGAGGAGTTCGCGGCCAAGGGCGGCAACGACTCCCTCACCCACGTGGACTGGATGATCGGCTCGGGGGAGATGGACGTGGACGGCGTCACGAAGGACGGCGCCCGCGAGCCGGTGATGCGGGCGGGCGAGTTCGTGGTCTGAGGCCAGGACAGGGACAAAGGAAGGTGGGCGACGTGCGGAACGTCGCCCACCTTCCTTTGTCCCTGTCCTGGCGGGCTAGCCGTCCCGCTGGGCCAGCCACAGCACCAGTGCCTCCGCCGTCGCCGGATTGGTTGCCAGCGGCACGTCGTGGACGTCGCACAGCCGGAGCAGGGCAGACACGTCGGGTTCGTGGGGCTGGGCGGTCAGGGGGTCGCGGAAGAAGAAGACGGCGAGCACGCGCTCCTCGGCGATGCGGGCGCCAATCTGCTGGTCGCCGCCCTGAGGACCGGACAGCACGCGCTCCACGTCCAGCCCGGTCTTGCTTGCCAGGATGCCCCCGGTCGTGCCCGTAGCGACCAGAGGAAAGCGGCCCAGCACGTCGCGGTGCGAGAGCGCGAAGAGGGCGAGTTCGAGCTTCTGGCGGTCGTGCGCGATCAGGGCGACCTCGCGCCGCCCGCCGGTCTGGGCCGCCGTCACAGGCCCTCCAGCCGGGCGGCCAGCGCCGCGCCGATCACGCCCGCGTCGGTGCCGAGCTGGGCGCGGCGCAGGGTGACGGGCGCGAAGGGTCCGGCGTACTCGTCGGCGGCCGCCTGAATCCCCGCGAAGAAGAAGTCGCCCACCTTCGCCACCCCGCCCCCGATCACGAAGACCTCCGGGTCAAGGAACTTCTGCAGGTCGGCCAGCGCGACCCCGATGTGCCGCAGCGCCTGCGAGACGACCCGCCCCGCCGCCGGGTGCCCGCTCTGGGCCAGCGCGAAGGCCTCGGCAGTCGACACCTCGCGGTTCAGGGCGTAGCTCGCGTCACGGGCGATGGCGGTGCCGCTGGCGACGGCCTCCAGCGCCCCGTCAAGGCCCGCGCCGCTCACCGGACCGCCCGGCATCACGGTGACGTGCCCGAGTTCCCCTGCAATCCCGTGGTGCCCGCGCCACACCCGGCCCCCCAGCACGATGCCCGAGCCGATGCCGGTGCTGACCGTGACGTACACGCTGCTGGCCGTGCCCCTCGCCGCCCCGAGGTGCGCCTCCGCGAGCGCGGCGGCCTTGGCATCGTTTTCCAGGACCACGCGCAGGCCCAATCGGTCTTCCAGGCCCTGCACCAGCGGCACGTCGGTAAAGCCGTAGATGTTGGGCGCGAACTTGACGCGGGTGCGGCCCTCGGCCAGGGGACCGGGCACGCCCACGCCCACGCGGGTGACCTGTGGATGCTGGGCTCGCAGCGCCTGCACCTGCGCGGCGACCGCGTCCAGCACGGCCTCCCAGCCGGTCTCCGGGGTGGGCTGGACGTGGCGGGCGTGCAGCTCGTCACCGATCAGGACGCCCGTGGCGATCTTGGTGCCACCGACATCCACGCCGATGGAGGGAGGGGAGAGGGGGGAATCGGGAGTGGTCAAGGGAGGGTCCTCCTGGGGAACTGAGGGAACGGGAGCGCTTCCAGCGGTGAGACGAGGGGAGGTCAGTCCTCCGCTCCCAGCAGGGCGAGGGCCTCCTTAAGCTGCACTTCGGGCACGTAAAGGCCCACATCGCCCATGTAGCCGCCGGTCTCGATTTCTATGACCGGGGTCGCCATCGCCCACTGGAAGGGGGTCCGGATGACGGTGACCACGCCGCCCTCGGCCAGGGTGCGGCGCCAGCCTTCGGCGAGCAGCCGGGGCAGGGTGTCGAGACGCACCCAGGTATCCCCCTGGTAGCGCACCCGGTCCTCGTAGTGGGGGCGGCTCATCGGGCGAGCAGGCCCGAGAAGCTCTGGCGCAGCGCCTCCGGCAGCGGTTCGGGGCGCAGGCCGTCCCCCACCCGGACCTGCACGGTGCGGGCGTAGGCGCAGGGCTGCCCGTCGGCGAGGAGCCGGGACACGACCGTCCAACTGCTGCCGCCGATGCGTTCGACCAGGGACTCCACCGTGACTTCCTGGCCCCAGCGCACTTCGTGGCGGTAGTCGAGTTCCAGCCGGGCGATCACCGAGCGGTCGTCGCGGTCGGGCACGCCGAGGTCGCGCATCAGGAGCACCCGCGACGTTTCGAGGTACTGCACGTACACGGCGTTGTTGAGGTGCCCCATCGCGTCAATGTCGCCGTAGCGCATCTGAATGCCCGCCCGGTGTGCCCGCGCCCAGTCGAGGGACGCCAGCGCCTCCCAGGAAGCCGGGGGGCGCGGACGGGGGGTGGTGTCGGTGCTTGCGCCGCTCATGGGGGCATTAGAGCATCTGGGCGCGAGTCCAGGCGCCCTCCCCCTTGCCTCCCGCGTGCCCGACGCTATCTTCTGAACCATGTCTGTTCCGGAACCGCTCCCCCCCCGCGAACGCGAACGGCGGGGCTGGCGGTCCCGGTGGCGTCAGGTTCAGCGGCTGCCCCTCGCCCTGGTGTTTGCCAGCGTGCTCGCGGCGCTGGGAATCGTGCAACTGAGTTTTCAGCTCGGCAACCTGGTCTACCGCACCGTGACCTGGAACGCCGAGACACAGGAGACCCGCCAGCGCATCCGGAGCCTGGAGCGCGACGTGCGTGTGCTGCGCGAGGCCGAGGCCGCCGCCCTGGACCCGGCCTACCTGGAGGTGCTGGCCCGCTGCCAGGGCTTTGTGGGCGAGACCGAGGAGCTGGTGGTGGCCGAGAACGCCCCCGACGTGCCCGGCGAGGTCTGCGACACGCTGCGCTTGCCCTAGCCGCCCTCCCATTCGCGCTGTAAGAAAGGCCCAAGGTCCGCCGAGAGCCGGGGGCGTATCCTGCGGGCACTATGTCACTCGTCGTGCTGGTCACCCTCCCGCCGGAGCGGGCGCCCGAGCTGGCCCGGACCCTCGTGTCTGAGCGGCTGGCGGGCTGCGTCAACGTGATGCCCGGCGTGCAGAGCGTCTACCGCTGGGAGGGCGAGGTCGCCGAGGACCGCGAGACCCTGCTGCTGATCAAGACGACTGGCGAGCGTTACCCCGAACTCGAGGCCCGCATCCGCGAGATGCACCCCTATGAGGTGCCCGAGATCGTGGCTCTCCCCTGGGACCGTGCCCTGCCCGAGTTCCAGACTTGGCTGCTGGACGTGACCTCGGCGGGGGGGCGCTAGGGCAGTTGGCGGGGAGGGGGCACCCTCACTCCCTCGCTGCGCGAGGCCCCTCTCCCAGAGGTAGAGGGGTCAGAAAACCCTCTCTCCAGGGAAGACTCGCAGAGCTGCGAGGCAGAGGCTTGGGTGAGGAGTTTGCCTGACGCGCCCCCTCCCCGATCAAAGGCTCAGGGGCCTGGTTCCCTTCACGGGCGCGAGGCAGGCAACGCATTCACCGTCTTCAGTGCTGCGTCCACCGCTTCCCGGATCAGCGCGGGGTCGGCCAGCACGTCGCCCGGCTGGTGGTAGTTGGCGTCGAGCCCCCGGTGGAAAAAGAGCGTCGGCACCCCCGCCCCCGCGAAGGGCACGTGGTCGCTGCCGCCCGTGTCGCCCACGCGGCCCACGGCGCCCGATGACCGCCGCACCGCCTCCACCAGCCCGGCCTCGCCGCTGACGGTCAGGGGGGTGACATTGACGCCCACCATGTCGAAGTTGAACATGCCGCGCAGGTTCCGTACGATCTCCGGATTCGCCTTGACGTAGGCCCGCGAGCCGTGCAGCCCGTCTTCCTCCCCGTCGAAGAGGACGAAGACGCTGCGGGTCGCCAGCGGGGTCCCGGCCACCCGCCCCGCGAGGTCCAGCACCGCCAGCGTGCCGGAGAGGTTGTCGTTCGCCCCCGGCGCTCCCGGTACCGAATCCATGTGTCCGCCGAAGAGGAAGTCGGGGCGGGTCACGCCCGATTTGGAGGCGACCACGTTGACCCCAGTCACGTCCCCCTCGCGCACCCGCACGCGCAGGGTGGCCCGCTCGCCGGAGCGCAGGCCCGCGCCCACCTCGCGCGTGACCGTCAGCACCGGCAGGGCGACCGGCTCCCCCAGGGTGCCGCGCACCTCGCCGGGCTGGTTGTTGACGACGATCAGCCCCAGTGCTCCCGCCGCCAGCGCGTTGCGGGCCTTGTGCGCGAAGGGGAGGGTGCCCCGGTCCACGACCGCGACGCGGCCCCGCACGCCCGCCGCCGCGAACTCCTCGGGGGTGCCCACGCCAGACACGCGGGCCACCGGGGCCGTCACCTCCTGGCCCACCGATCCCTGAAGGGCGAGGCCCGCCAGGGTGCGCCCGCCCACCTCCACCCCGGAGCCGAGGTCGTCGAAGCGGGGGTAGGTGAACGTCTCGCGCCGGACCTCGTACCCCAACGCCCGGAACTGCCCCTCCAGATAGGTGCGGGCCTGCGCGTTGGCCTCGCTGCCCGTCACGCGGGGACCGAACTTGAGGACGGCGGCGAGGTGGGTTTCCACATTCGCCCCGGCGGCGACAGGCAGCAGCAGCGCCCCCAGCAGGGCCACGCGGTGGGTTGTCGGCATGTCGCCCAGCAGAGCACGCCGGGCCGCCCGAATAGGTCACCGGAGGCACAGTGGGTCGGGGGCCACCACAGCAAAACCCCCCGCGCGGGGCGGGGGAGGTTTCTTGGCGGGCCTTGTAGGACTTGAACCCACGACCTACGGTTTTGGAGACCGCCGCTCTACCAACTGAGCTAAAGACCCATGCTTGCCGCGCCGCCGGGCGCGTGAGCCTGAGCAGGATAGCAGAGGTCCGCGCAGGCCCGCAAGGGCCGGGGGTTACAGCACGCCGCCCCCCAGCATCAGCCGCAGGGCCGCCAGTCCGATCACGACCACGTTCAGGGTGATCGCGCCCCGGTCGCGGGCCAGCACCCCGAGAATCAGCCCCAGCACGGCGGGGGGCAGCACCACCAGCCAGTTGAGCCAGCCGAACAGGGGCAGCAGGCCCAGCAACAGGCCCAGCGCCGCCAAAACGCCCAGGATCAGGGATAAGGTTCTCATGGCTTGGGGTACGCGGTGGGGGGAGCAGAAGTTGCTGCCGAACGTGTCCCCATGCCCCAGACGGCCCCCAGGAGGGAGGTGTAGGCTGCCCCGCGTGACTCCCCCCCCCGCCCCGGCCCCTCCCCCGCCGGAGGGTGCCCCGGCCCGCGCTCCCCTGGTGCTCGCGGCGCTGGAGGCCCTCTACCCGGACGCCCGCACCGAGCTGATCTTCCGCAACCCGTTCGAGCTGCTCGTCGCTACGGTGCTCAGCGCCCAGGCGACCGACGTGAGCGTGAACGCCGCCACCCCTGCCCTGTTCGCCCGCTACCCGGACGCCTTCGCCCTGAGTCAAGTCAGCCCGGAGGAGATCGAGCCGTATATCCGCTCTATCGGCCTGTACCGGAACAAGGCGCGGAACCTCGCCGCCCTCGCCCGGCTGCTCGTGGAGCGGCATGGGGGCGAGGTGCCCAACGACTTTGACGCGGTCGTCGCCCTGCCCGGCGCGGGGCGCAAGACGGCCAACGTGGTGCTGAGCAACGCCTACGGCTATCCGGCCATCGCGGTGGACACCCATGTGGGCCGCCTCGCCCGGCGGCTGGGCCTGAGCGTGCAGACCAACCCCGACAAGGTGGAGGCCGACCTGGGCCGCCTCTTTCCCCGTGACCGCTGGGTGTTCCTGCACCACGCGCTGATCTTGCATGGGCGGCGGGTGTGCCTGGCCCGCCGCCCACTGTGCCCGGAGTGCGTGATGGCGGGCTTTTGCCCCAAGGTGGGCGTGGAGCAGACCGGGGGGCACGGATGACCTGGCGCTTTTCCCGGCAGGTCTGGCTGTACCTCGCCTCGGCCTTCACCTTCGGGCTGGCGCAGGCGTTCGCGGCCCTCTTCCTGAACTTCTATCTGCGGGCGCTGGGATTGGGGGCCGAGTGGCAGGGGCTGGTCAACGCGCTGCCTGCGCTGACGCTCGCGTCTCTCAGCCTTCCGGCGGTGGCGCTCGCGCGGCGCATCTCCAACGCGCGGACGATTCAGCTCGGGAGCCTCTTCAGCGTGGCCGGAGCGCTCATTCTCGCCACGGCGGGCGGGCCGCTGGGGGCCATCGCGGGGGCGCTCGTGCAGGGGGCGGGCGGCGCGATGCTGATGGTCGCCGGGTCGCCCTTCATGGCGAACAACAGCGACGAGAAGTCGCGGGTCACCCTCTTTAGCGTCCAGAGTGCGCTGATGACCGGGGCGGGCTTCCTGGGGAACCTCTTCGGGGGGCGGGTGCCGGAGGTGTACGCGGCGGCCACCGCCACCGAGCCGGACGGGCTGGGGGCGCTGCGGGCGGCGCTGCTGGTGTCGGCGGGCTTTCAGCTCGCGGGCCTCTTTCCGGTCCTCTTTCTACGCCCCAGCGGCAAGAAGGCCCCGGAAGGCCGCTCCTTCGCCATCCGCGACAAGCTCACCATGGGGCGGCTGGTCGCGCCCAACGTGCTCGTGGGGCTGGGGGCGGGGGCGACCATCCCCTTCCTGAACGTCTATATCGAGGGCAAGTTCGAGGTGGACTACGCCAGCCTGGGCAACCTGTTCGCGTGGACGAGTCTGGCGACCGCCGCCACCGTGCTGCTGCAACCCCTCCTGGTACGGCGGCTGGGGCAGCTCACGGCGGTGCTGGTGGTGCAGGCGGCCAGCCTCCCGTTTCTGGCAGTCCTGGGCTACGCGCCGCAGCTCTGGATGGTCGCCATTGCTCTCTTTACCCGTGGGGCGCTGATGAACGCCGCCGGACCCGTCTACTCGGCCTACGCGATGACGGCCCTGCCCGACGAGGACCGCCCCATGTACTCCGCCGTCAACCTGATCGCCTGGGACCTGGGCTGGGCGGCGAGCAGCATCCTGAGCGGGGTGGTGCGGGGGGCGCTGCCCTTCAGCGTGGCCTTTAACGTGCTGTTCGCGTGGACGCTGCTGATGTACGCGGCGAGTGTGCTGGCGATCTACCTGGGCCTCTACCGCCCGGCGCGGCGGGGCGGACACCCGGCGGCGCGGTCGGCACCGGCAGGGGTAGACTGACCGGGATGAGCGATACCGGAAGTCTGCAAAGCCTGCTGCGCGTACAGGAACTCGACCTCGAACTCGACCGCCTGCGGGGCGAGGAGGCCAGCATTCCGGAGGCTCTGCGTCAGGCCCGCGGCGAGCAGGAGCGCCTGAACAACGCCCTGGAGGACACCGAGATCACCCTGGAAGGCGTCGAGAAGCAGCTCCGTGCCCTGGAACAGGACCTCGCCGGAACCCGCGATCAGGCCGCCCGCGCCCGCGAGGAGCAGGAGAAAAACGCCTTTGACGCCCGCGCCCAGTCGCAGTACGGCAGCCGCATCCAGATGCTGGAGGAGCGGGCCGAGGAGATGGCCGAAGACCTCGCGCCCCTGCGCGAGCGCCAGCGCGAGCTGACCGAACAGGCGGCGGCCCTGCGCGGCGAACACCGCGCCCTGCGCCCCACCCTGGAGGCGCTGGAAAGGGAGGACGAGGCCCGAGTGCAGGGCCTGCGCGACCAGGGCGAGGGTGCCCGCCAGGAACGTGCCGGGCTGGTCGGGAACCTCGACTCGCGCACGGTCAAGGAATACGACCTGATTCGCAAGGCGAAAAAGGGCCTGGGCCTCGTCGAGATTCGCGGGGGCCGCTGCACCGGCTGCAACGTCATGCTGCCGGTCAACGTGCAGCAGAAGGCGGCGCAGGGCAAGTTGCCTCCGGTGAAGTGCCCCTCGTGCGGACGTTTTCTGGTGCGGACCGGCTGACTCTCCGACCATTGCCTCGGCCCCTGACCTTGCCCGGTCGGGGGCCGTATCTTGTACCCCATTCGGGGTGGGAGTACAAGTCGTTGTATGAGGTGGGGGCGGATGGTAAAGTCAATCACCGAAGAGGAACCCCCCAGAGCGGGTCCCCGCCCGTCCGTTTCCGCACCGCCCCCGCCGGGTGGTGAGGGTTTTTTGTTTGCCGCCTCAGCCTCAAGGAGCCGCCATGACGACCACACCCGACCCTGCCCTGCGCCACTTCGACGACAATGCCCAGCACATCGCCCGGCGGCAATACCTCCAGCCCGGCGACGGCGACATCGCGGGGATGTTCCGCCGCATCGCGGGCTGGGTGGCGGGTGCGGAGGTCGGGGAGGCGCGGGAGCACTGGGCGCAGCGGTACTACGACCTGATGGCCGAGAAGAAGTTCTGCCCCGGCGGGCGCGTGCTGGCGGGCGCGGGCACGCAGCACGGGAACGTCTTGAACTGCTTCGTGCAGGGCGCGACCGCTTCGGCCCCCGAGAGCTTCGACGGGGTGATGGAAGTCGCCCGCAAGCTCGCGCTGGTCACCAAGGTGGGCGGTGGCAACGGCGTGAACCTCGACGTGTACGCGCCGCGCTCGGCTCAGAGCCGACCCGACGCGGGCGTGCGCGGCTGGGTCTACATGGCGGCCACGCACCCCGACGTGACCGACTTTGTAGAGGGCCTGATGCGCCCGCCCACCCAGCCCGACGGGGACAAGGCTCCGGTCGCGGTACGCAATTGGACCCGCGTGGTCTACGGCGAGGCGGTCCCGACCGACCTCGTGGCGCTGGCTCGGCAAAACGGGGTGCAGATCGTGCGGGCGCTGCCGGAGGGTGTGCAGGCGGTCGCCGACGACATGGGCGGCATCATCGACGCGGCGCGGGCGGTCGCGGAGACGGCGCGGGTAGGCGTCGAGCCGCGCATCGACCTCTCGCCCATGCGCCCGGAAGGGGCACCCATCCAGGGCTCGGGCGGCACCAGCTCCGGCCCGGTGTCCTTCCTGCTGGAGATTTTCGACAACTTCCTGGAGTGGGCCAACCGGGGCGGCGAGACGAGCGGGCCGGTGAACACGCTGCGCTTCGTGTACTCGCCCGTGCTGCGGGTGGTGCGCCAGGGCGGAACGCGGCGCGGCGCGGGCATGGCGACCATCGCCATCGAGCACCCCGACGTGCTGGACTTCCTGACCGCCAAGGACCTCGACCGCGAGGCCGCCGAGGGCGACATCTCCACCTTCAACATCTCCATCCTGATCAGCGAGAAGTTCTGGCAGGCGCTGGAACGCGACGCCCTGTGGCATGTGGACGTGCAGGAGGTGCCCGGCAAGTACTACCTGGCCCCCCAGGACGGGCTGTACGACGGCCGCCTGCCCGCGCTGCCCGACCGCGCCGAGGACGGTGCCCGCGCGGTGCCCCTCTTCCGCACCGCTCCCCAGGGCCGCTACAACCCCGCCGACAAGCGCCCCGGCATTCCTGCGAAGTGGCTGTGGGATCAAATCGCCGAGCACGCCTGGGCGACGGGCGAGCCGGGACTCATCTTCGTGGACCGGGTGAACGAGCACTCGGCGCTGAAGAACCTGGGCAAGCGGTACGAGATTCGCTCCACCAATCCCTGCGGCGAGATTCCCCTCACCGTCGGCGAGCCCTGCGACCTCGGCGCGATCAACCTTGCGGCCTACGTGAAGGGCAGCGCCTTCGACTATGCGGGCTTCCGGGCCGATGTGCGGACCTGCGTGCGCTTTCTCGATGACGTGCTGGACGTGAACGTCTTCGCGCTGGAGGACAACCGGGTGGCCTCGCAGGACCTGCGGCGGCTGGGGCTAGGCGTGATGGGCCTCGCGGACGCCTTGATCAAGCTGGGGCTGCGCTACGACTCGGAGGCCGGGCGGCAGGCCATCCACGACATCATGACCGCCTTGCGCGAGGAGGCGGTTGCCGAAAGCGAGCGGCTGGGCAAGGAGCGCGGTCACTACCCCGTCTACACCCGCAGCCCCCGCAAGATTCCCCACGCGGCGCGGCGCAACGTGGCGGTCCTGACCGTGGCGCCGACCGGCACGACCTCCATGCTGATGGGCGTGTCCAGCGGCATCGAGCCTGTCTTCTCGCCCTTTATCTGGCGCAAGATCGGCAGCGAGTACCGGGCGCTGCTGCACCCCCTCTTCATGGAGCTGCTGGGTCAGTACCCGCCCGCCGCCAACATGGACGATGGGCAGGGCGGCTGGAACTGGGACCGCGTGACCGAGGCCGTCTCGGAAAACCACGGCTCGGTGGTGGGGCTGGCCTTTATCCCCGAGGCTCTTCAACAGGTCTTCGTGTGCGCCCACGACATCAGCCCGGTGGACCACGTGCGGATGCAGGGCACCGTGCAGCGGGCCTTCGACGAGGGCGGGCAGCACGCGGCGAATAGCCTCTCCAAGACCATCAACCTGCCCAACTCGGCCACCGTCGCCGACGTGCAGACCGCCTACGCCGAGGCGTACAAGACGGGCTGCAAGGGCATCACCGTGTACCGCGACGGCTCGCGGCAATTCCAGGTGCTGTCCACCAGCAAGAAAAAGGAGAAGAAGGTGGAGGAGACTGTGACCGCCGAAGCCGTGGCCGAGGTGATGGGGGAGAGCGTTCAGCCCGCTCCGGTGGCCGCGCAGCCCGAAGCCGCGCCCGCGCCTGCGGCCCCAGCCCCCCGCCCGGCTTCGGCCCCGGCTCCCGTCTACGAGCGCCCCACCCGTCTGAGCGGGATCACCGACATGGTCAAACTCACCGATCCCACCAGCGGGCACCGCCGCTCCTTCCTCGTCACGGTCAACCACCTGGGCGGCAAGCCCGTGGAGGTCATGGTGATCTCGGGCCGCGCCGGGGACGAGGCGAACGCCGACTCGGAGGCGCTGGGCCGCGTCGTCTCCATCGCCCTGCAACACGGCGTGCCCGCGCAGGCCATCATCAAGACGCTGCGGGGCATCAACGGCGGGCTGTACGGCTCTTACAACGGCCGCCTCGTGGGGTCGAAGGCCGACCTGATCGCCGTCGCGCTCGACACCTTTGCCAAAGATATGGACGCCGCCAGCCTGCCGCCCCTCGCCGGGGGCAGCGTGGACGCGCCCGCCGCCGCGCCTGCGGTTCCCAGTGGCGTCAGCGTGGAGGGCCTGGGCCACGAACGCTGCCCGGTGTGCGAGGAAAAGGCCGTGATCCGGGAAGAAGGGTGTTTGAAGTGCCAGGCGTGCGGGTATAGCAAGTGCGGATAGTTAAACGCCTGTGGATTTGACTGGAGTAATGATGTCTAGAATACCTGCGAAAGGCGCATTGAAGCTAAGTCGCTACCTATCCATCGGTGCCGCAGACGCGCTTGAAGATAAGCAATATTTAAATACATGTTTCGTGGACAATGGAAGCTCAAGCATATTGACAGATCTTAATGATCCCAGATGTGTTGCGCTGGGTAGGACAGGCGTTGGAAAGACCGCTTTGTTAGAGGGCGTTCAGAATGACGAGGAAAGAACAATAAAGCTAGATCCCAATAGTCTCGCCATTGATTATTTGACGAATAACGAGATCATAAGGTTCTTCTCGGACTTGGGCGTAAACATGGATCTATTCTACAGATTGTTATGGAGACATGTATTTGTAGTGGAAATAATAAAATCACGCTATAAAATAGTTAATGAACAAAGTAGAGAGGGATTTCTAAAGCGTATCTGGGACATGACACCTATAGGAAGATCTAAAAAAGAAGCCTTAGACTATGTTATGAAGTGGGGCAGAAATTTCTGGGAGGCAACTGATTATAGGGTTAGGGAGGTAACCCAGAGTTTAGAAAACCCCGTTTAGGGCTGGGCGAGGTTGTGAGCGAGAACGGCTAGGACGACACGGAAGCGAAGTGAGGCGAGCGTCTTGGTCTGAACGGAGCGGATGTGGGCTTCCACCAGTTGGGAGAAGACGGTTTCAATCCGCTTGCGTAACTTCGGGTGGCGGTTTTCCCGCCATCCG